>DAHXMX010000051.1 GCA_027371515.1 Neisseriaceae bacterium | reverse complement strand
TTGCAAAATTTTGACAATGCATCAATCTATACCATACATAGTTTCTGTAGTCAGATATTAAAGCGTTATCCATTTGATTGCTCTGTTAATCCTGATTATAATTTAATAACAGATAACAAATCACTCATTGAAAATCTGGTTAAGAAATTTATACTAAGTATATTTAGTAATACTAAATACTTAACACATGTTAAGCAAATTGAATTCAATATATTAAAATTATTTGAATCTAATAATAAGTTTAACACTACACATTATACACCTGATAGTATTTTAAAGCGTGTACTTAAGTGTATTCCGAATGATGTAATTGTTTATAAAGACGGTAAATATCAAATTAAATATCCATATGAAAGTCAAAATGTTGATAATTTAATGTTAGATTTAATTAGTGAAATACAAGATGATAATCAATTAATCGTTATTAAAATGAAATTTATTTATGCATGTTTTGATTATATTATTGTTCACTATAGTGCTAATCTTAGTTATTTAAATAAATTAACTAATGATGATTTAATTCAGATTGTTGCTGATAATATTACCAAAGATAATTTAAGTCAAAAAATTTATGAAGAGTATCCAATTGCTTTTATTGATGAATTTCAAGATACAGATCAGTTACAGTGGCTAATATTTAATCAAATATATAATTTTAAAAAACGTGGTAATTTAATTGTTGTGGGTGATCCTAAGCAAGCTATTTATAAGTTTAGAGGTGCTGATATTAATACTTATATTACAGCACGCAATCAAATTAATCAAGTATGCCAATTAATCGATAATTATCGCTCTGACATATCAATTATGGAATTTATTAATCAATTATTTAAACTCAAAAACCAGAATTCAACGTTAGCTAATAGCTTTTTGGGATATGAAATTGATTATGTTAAAATCAATGCTAAAGGTCAGCCAAATTTAAAACTACCAACAGTAGACCAAATAAATGAACAATTAAAACAAAATAATATAGCAATTAATCGTAAATATTATAATGAAAATGTTCAAATTATAGCTGTAACAGGTGATAATAAAACATCTCTTAACACGACACTGTTAAATCATATGGTGAGTGAAATAATGGGGTTACTTACTGTTGATCCAAGCCTAATTAGTAAAATTGCAATTCTTACAGCTAATAACAAGCAAATAGGTGAAATTATTCAATATGTAAAAAAATTTAATTTAAGAATTGCAGAACCAAAACTAGGAAGTATCTACGCAACCTCTACTGCGACTGATGTTTATAACATATTATCAGCTATTAATGATCTAACTGATAAACGGAAATTAGTTAAAGCTATTGCCTCAAAAATATTTAACTTACCATTATATGAATTAAAGCTTGAAAACGGTGTTAACGAAATGGCGGAAACATGGTTTGTTAAGTATCATGAAATATGGAAAAAAAATGGAATAATTGAATTATTCTATAGTATACTGGATGATATCTGCAACTACCATAACTCAACTAATGGAGTAATAAATAATCGTGAATTGGCTAATTTTTGGCAATTAGCTGAACTGATTAATCGAGAAAATAAATTAAATAACAATGAGTTGCTATATTGGTTAAAAAATAAAATTGCCGATAGGTTAAATAATACATTTGATATAAATGAGAATGCTGAAGAAGTGGTTCGTTTGGATAATGATGGTGAATATATTATAATTACAACCATTCATAAATCAAAAGGACTTGAATATGACGTATTGTTTTGCCCATATTTTAAAAACAGTTTAATTACAATTAAAGAAACACCTATATTTACCACATTACATTCTCATCCAACAATTATCACCAAAAAAGATGATGACGCAGCCAAAACATTCATTTGTGAAGAAAATCAAGAAATTCAACGATTGAATTATGTGGCGTTGACACGTGCCAAATCACGTATATATATATATATTAAAGAAATCAAAAAAAATAAAAGTGGCAGTTACTATAAAAACTCAAGTATTGAAAGTATTAGTTATTTGTTTGGTTTAAATATAGATAATCCTAATGATACATCACATCCGATAGCTAATTATGAAGATATATTTAATAATCAATCAATTAAATCTGGAAGCCCATTATCTAAAATTAATGGAGTAATTGTATATTCAATTGATGAATTAGCTATTGATGACTATAAAAATTTAAAACCTCAATATAATGTAAATCAAGATGATTATCATCATATTGATACCAAGGCTATTGATATTAATTATAATCAGTTATACGAGTCTTATTATAAACAAAGTTATTCAGAATTAACTCAAGAGATAACACATGAATTGCCAGAATTTTTAATCAACAAAGATATAGATAATGTTGAATCTATTTCATATGTTAATACTGAATATAAATATTCTATATTGAGTAATTCACTTCTAAAAGGAGCTGAGTTTGGTGTATTGTTTCATACTTTATGTGAAGAATATCCATTAAATCATAATAAATTAAAGCATATTTTAAGTGGTTATTCAGTAATCCAAAATCATGATGATATAGCCAATGAATTGATTAATATGACAAATGATGTATTTAATTATTCACTATTTAATAACATATCATTAAATATGTTACCAAATAAGATAAGCGAATTAGAATTCAATCTTACAATTAATCAACAAGTAAATATTAAAGTTGAGCTTAGTCAATTAATTAGTCAGCATTATGGTGCTGAACATAGTTTTAGTAAATATATCAAAATGTTAGATAAGATTAATCATGGGTTTTTAGTTGGTTTTATTGATGTGGTTTTTGAATATAGCAATAAATACTATGTATTAGACTATAAAACTAATATTTTAGATGATTATACTTATACTAATAACTATAATCAAAAAACTTTGATTTTGGAATCTATGGCATCTCACCACTATTATTTACAATATTTGTTATATTTAGTAGCTGTCAAAAGATATTTAGAATATCGTCTAAAAATAAATGATGCCACGCATTTAATTGGTGGTGCTATATATTATTATGTGCGTGGAGCTTTAACGGTTCAGAGCATCCCTTTTGCTGGAATTTATATGGATGATCATTGTCAGAGTTTAGTCTCAAAAATAGATAAGTTATTTAAAGGTGAGGCTATATAATGTTAAATTCTGATTATGTTGAATTTATTAGTTATCTTTTAAGATTAACTAATAACAATAACAATGACTTAATTGGTTTAATTATTCAAACTATCTTAGAAGATATTGATGATGGTAATACGTGTAGTAATATAAATAGTATTGCAGCAAAGTTAAATGTGAGTGCAACTAAAATATTAACAATCCTTCAAAAAAGTAACTTGCTTGAATATACCAAAAATATATCAACAACTAAATTTAATAAATTGTTTATAGCACTTGACTTAGATGATAGCTGTTTAATTTACGTTAATCGTTATTTGAGTTTTGAATTAATTATTGCAAAAACAATAAAAGGATTAATCAATAATAAGTTACATGCCATTAATTATAATAGAGCTATTCACGATAAACTTATTCAACTGAATAAACAGGGCAATCCTAATAATGAACAATTAGAAGCAATTAAAAACTCAATAAATAATAAATTTAGTATTATAACCGGTGGCCCAGGAACTGGTAAAACATCAACTGTAATGATTGTTTTATGGGCGTTATATCAAGTATATCAATGTAAATTAAATGTTAAAATATGCGCTCCAACTGGTAAAGCATCAAAAAAAGTACAGGAGTCAATGCAAAATAATAAATTAAAAGATGAATTAAATAATGAATTTTTGCATGAATTAATCAATGATAATGCAAATTTTAAAACTATTCATCGTTTATTAGGTGCGCAATTTAATACTAATTTATATCAATATAACTCAAGTAATCGATTAGAATTAGATGTATTAATTATTGATGAATCATCTATGCTTGGAGTTGCTCTATTTAGTCGATTATTAAATTCGTTAGACTTAAATAAAATACGTCATCTTATATTACTTGGGGATAAAAATCAGCTATCTTCTGTTGAAGAAGGTTCGGTATTTAGTTCCTTAGTTGATGCTTTGTCAATTAATGTAAAAGATTTATTTGATAATATTGGTAATCAAACTATAAATTATTTGCATATAAGTAATCGTAATAGTTCAAGTATTGGTAAATTAGCAAATCATGTATTAAATGATAATGCAAATGGGGTAATAAGATCATTTAATCAAGATGCTCAAGATATTAAATTAATTGAATGTAATTTAAATAATATACTTGAATACGCAACTATTAAAATAAAACAATATTATAATGAATTAGATAAATTAATTAGTACTAAACAATTAAATATACAAGCTGCGCTTAAGTGTTATAATGAGCACGTATTATTGTGCTCTAATAATATTACTCAGTTTGGTACTATTAATTTAAATAAATTGTTGGATCAAACAACGCAATTAATGTTACAGAGTAATTCTACATGGTATTATGGTAAACCAATAATAATTACTGAAAATAACCAAGCATTAGATTTACAGAATGGTGATATTGGAATTTGTTTTGAAGATCATGGTAGTATACAAATTTATTTTGAAAATGGTGTAAAATTATTACCAGTTAATTTACCTAAATATAATGTTGCTTATGCAATTACTATTCATAAATCACAAGGTTCTGAGTATGAACATGTAAGTATTATCTTGCCATCGATAAGTACAATAATTAGTAGAGAGTTAATTTATACTGCTATTACTCGTGCAAAACAAAAAGTTACAATATTTAGTGATTATAGTACTTTGCAAAATGCAATTCATAATAAAACTAATCGCCAAAGTGGAATTAAACAATTACTTGAATTGGTTGAATAAATAGAGTTGAATAATTAATACATGAAAGTAGCTATTATGAGGTGTGTTTTTTTTATTTCTGATCGAACCGGACTTACTACCGAATCAATTGGTAATGCATTACTTACTCAGTTCCCAACTGCACAATTTAAACGTGAATTTATACCATTTGTTGATACGATTACAAAAGCATCAAAAGCTATAGTTAAAATTAAAGCACGTTATTTCCAATATAATGAGCGCCCTATAGTTTTTACTAGCATTTTAGAACCTAAGATTAGAGATATGTTTAAGCTTGATTGCGTGTGTCATATCGATTTTTTTGAATCATTTACTCCAATATTAGAAAATGAAATTGGCACTAAAGCTTCTAATATATTAGGGATGAGTCATGGCATTAATGATGAAAATAAATATAATAAACGAATTGATGCGATTGATTTTTCATTACACAATGATGATGGTATTCATGTTGACAATTATGATATAGCAGACGTTATATTAGTTGGAGTATCTCGTGTAGGTAAAACACCAACTTGTTTGTATCTTGCTGTTAATTATGGAATTAAAGCCGCAAATTATCCATTTGCAGATCTTGATTTGATTAATGATAAATTACCTAAAATATTAGTTCCATATTATGGAAAACTATTTGGTTTAACTATTGATGTTGATCGTCTGCATCAAATTCGTAGTAATCGATTACCAAATAGTAAGTATGCTGACATTAATAATTGTAGACAAGAGATTGCGGCCGCTGAACATATTATGCAACGCTATGATATACCATATCTAAATGTAAGTAAAAGATCAATAGAGGAGCTTTCTGTTGGAATTATCGAAAGAATTAAATTAAATCGTTAGGTGCTTGAATGTTGATTAATAAATTTATCACTAAAATAATTAATCTGTTACGTCTTTATTCATGGCGTTTACGTGGACTTAATACTAAATTTACAAATCTATTATTGGCCAAAGAGTTAGATATTATGAATCCACAGTGTTTGACACTTAATCATAATGTGAAATTATACAAAAATATTTCTATTTATATTAATTCAAAAGGTAGCGTTATTATTGGAGAAAATTCACATATTGCACCTTATGGTTATCTATTAATTGGTAATAATAAATTATCAATCGGTAATAGGGTAGCGATTGGACCATTTTGTAGTATATTTTGTCATTCTAATTATTACACTGATACCGATAACTTTACTAATTCATATATTGATAAAGATATTACTATTGGTAATAATGTTTTTATTGGTGCGCATAGTGTTATATTACCTGGTGCTATTATTGAAGATAATGTGGTAATTGGAGCTAACTCGGTTGTAACTGCAGGTATCGTTAAGGCTAATGCAATTTATGCTGGTAATCCATTAAGTTTTATTAAAGCTATAAATTAATCTAATTATGAAATTTAAATTTACACTTAACTCTATTACCAAATTACAAGTTATTAAAGCTATATTTAGCATTTTGTTTGGACGTAGTCAGGTAATTTATCAAAAGTTATTACTACAGTTGCAAGATTATTTTAAATTAAACCAAGATCAAATATACCCATTAGCTTCTGGAAGAATGGCTATTTATAGTTTAATTAAATCATTAAAGCTGATAGATACCGATGAAGTAATTGTAACCGGTTATACTTGCGTTGTTGTAACTAATGCCGTTAAATTAACTAAATGTCAATTAAAATATGTGGATATTAATCCAAATACATTAAATATAGATACTAATCAATTATTAAATAGTATCAAAGCGAATACTAAGCTTATTATTATTAGTCATAATTTTGGAATGGTTTATCAAGATATTGAATCAATTATTTAAACTCAAAAACCAGAATTCAACGTTAGCTAATA
>DAHXMX010000050.1 GCA_027371515.1 Neisseriaceae bacterium | reverse complement strand
CATTTCAAATGGGAAAGGGCCTAATTTAACAACTGATTTAGACGAATATTTACTGGATAGTCATGGACATTTAATTGTAAAACATGATTTATTTAATCATGATGGAATGACAAAAGATGGTATAGCAGAAGCATTTATTGAATTTGCCAAAAAGGAAAACCTAAGCTTTGTACAGGAGCTTGTCTCAAAAAAATCCTGAGCCCATTCAATAGCGAAAAATATCAAAAGCTAATGGATGGGCTGGAGGCAGTAGAATTAAAGTTACAACAACTTAGGGCGTTGGATAAAAAATTTAGAATTGATAGTTACTTTTTTTCTAAACAATATTTTGTAATTGATAATTTGCTTAGAAAGTATGAGGTCGTAAATTTAGGTGATATCCTTGCAAATTTAACCGATTATCATGCTAATGGTAGTTATGAAATACTAAAAAACCATGTAGCTATTTCAGACAGTAAAGATTATGCTTACATGGTCAGAACTTCAGATTTAGAAGCAAACGATTTTGTTAATAATGTTAAATATGTATCAGAGCATGCATACAATTTTTTAACTAAATCAAAAGTATATGGAGGTGAAATATTAATTAATAAAATTGGTAGTGCTGGGAAATCATACTTGATGCCATATTTAAACAGACCAGTTTCTTTAGGAATGAACCTGTTTTTACTCAGATTGAATAAAGACTATGAATCGGAGTTTGTATATAGTTATTTGCAAACTAAATATGGAGAGTTATTAATTAAGCGAGAAGTGAGTGGTGCTGTGCCATTGAGTATTGATAAAAGCTCTGTAAGAAATATTATTATTCCTAAGCTGTCCAGTAATTTTCAATATGATATTAAAAAGTTGTTTTCTTTGGCTAATCAAAAACTAGATCAATCTAAGCGATTGTACCAAGAAGCAGAGCAGTTACTACTTGAAGAGCTAGGGCTAGCTAATTTTAAACCAAGCGATGAAAATATTTCAATTCGTAAACTATCTGATAGTTTTGGCGCATTTGGACGTCTAGATAGTGAATATTATCAGCCAAAGTATAATAATATTGCGGAACATATCAAATTAGGTAATCACAAGGTACTTAGTAATATTGTACACATTAGAAAATCAATTGAGCCTGGATCTGATGCCTACTGTGAAGAAGGGATAGAGTTTATTAGGGTGTCAAATATTAGTAAATTTGGTATTACAAAAAGTGATATTTGTCTGCCAGTAGATTTTTTACCTGAAACTGAATACAATACTCTTAAACCAAAGCCAGGTACAATACTTTTATCAAAAGATGGTAGTGTAGGAATTGCGTATAGAATTAAGAACAAGATGGAGTGCATTACTTCTGGGGCTTTATTGCATCTAAATATTAAAGATGAATGTTTAGATAAAATAATGCCAGAATATTTAACATTAGTATTAAATTCTGTACTAGTGCAAATGCAGGCAGAACGTGATGCTGGTGGCTCAATTATACAACATTGGAAACCATCGGAAATTGAACAAATTTTAATTCCATGTCTTGATATTCAGCATCAATGCTTAATTGAAGATAAAATCAAAAGTTCATTTCAGCTTAAAGAGCAAAGTCAACAGCTTTTAGACCTGGCAAAGCATGCGATAGAATTAGCTATTGAGCAAAATGAAACAGCATCTGTTAACTATATAACAAATCATATTTCAAAAGAATTTGCTTAATAATTAAATAGTTGTATGAATATATTTTAGCTGCCTTAATTTTTGTAAACTATTGCCCAATATAATTGTTCCATATTTGGCGATAGTTTCTATATCCCAATCCCACCATTTAAGTTCAAGCAGTAACTCTATAATTTCTTTTGAAAATCTGTGCCTAATTTGTTGTGCGGGATTACCACCAACAGTAGCGTATGGCTCAACGTTTTTAGTAACTACTGATTTTGATGCAATAATAGCACCATCGCCAACAATTACTCCAGGCATAATCGTCACATCGTAACCAATCCAAACATCATTACCTATAACTGTATCGCCTTTTTTGTCGCTAAGTAGCGGCAAATTATCAAATGGCTCACCAAAAATTTTAAATGGATAGGTGGTAAATCCTTGTAAGCCATGATTTGCACCATTCATTATAAATTTAACGCCCGTTGCAATTTGGCAAAATTTGCCAATAATTAGTTTATCACCGACAAAATCAAAATGGTACAGTACGTTTTTAGTCTCAAACTCATCAATACCATCTGGGTCATCATAATAAGTAAAGTTGCCAACCTGTATATTGGGATTAGTTATAAAATTCTTTAGAAATCCTAGCCTATCTACATTGGCAACAGGGTATTTCTGATTACAATCAACCATAAATCTCTCAAACAGATAAAATAACTTGACATTATATATCTCATTATGAGATAATACTGCTATGAACTAATAAAGCCTGACCTAAGCTTGGTTTGGCTCACATTTAGTAGTAATTTTATCATATATAGAAACACCGTAACTTTAAATTTGGATAAAAAATGAGTGAAGTTTTGAGAGAAAAATGTTCTTGTCATCATTACCTCAGCACAATTATTGCAATTAGTAGTGTATGTCCATGTGGTAAATCAATTTCTGATTGTGATTGTGCAACTTGCTCTAAATGTGGTCAGCTACTTAAACCTAAAAATAACCAACAGAAATTATGCCCAAAATGTGCAGTAATGGTATTGGAGGTATTATGAACAATTATTTTGATAATCCAGCAATCTCTCAAAGTAAACTAAAAGATTTAAAACGTAGCCCTCGCCACTTTTGGGCTAAGCATGTAGCTTATGATCGAGTTCCTGATGCTGAAACAGATGCCATGCGTTTTGGTAAAGCTGTACACACATGTTTATTTGAGCATCAATTATTTATGAGTAATTATGTAGTTGAGCCAAATATTGATAAACGCACCAAAGATGGCAAATTGGCATTTGCTGAATTTGTGGCTAATAGTACGGGTAAGTCCATTATTTCTGCTGATGATATGGTGGCAGTTAAACGCATTCGTGATGCAGTACTAAATAAGAAAACCTCCCGCATATTGCTTAATAACGGGCTACCTGAACATGAATTATACTGGATTGATGCAGATACTGGGATCAGTTGTAAAGCAAAACTTGACTACTTGATTGAGCCTTGCGATCGGTTCCCCAGTGGGTTAATTATTGATTTAAAAACTACTGTTAATGCCGAGCCGAATGACTTTGCTAAGTCAATTTACACTTTTGGCTACTACAATCAACTGGCATTTTACTGCAATGCGGTTAAAACGATCTACCAAACTCCAGATTATCCAGCATTCATATTTATACCTGTTGAAAAGGTAGCACCATTTGAATGCAGTTTTCTAGCTGGGGACGAGGTAATGCTTGATATTGGCTTAAAAGAAAATCGTAGATTATTGAATTTGTATAACTACTGCATGAGTTCAGGCAAATGGCATGGCTATGAGGACAAGGTGCAAACCATCGGTTTACCCAATTGGGCAATGAATAAATTTAACTTAGAGGAGCAAGCATTATGACACAACAACAAACGCAAAATCCACTGCAACTACTTGATATCCAGTTTGCTGAGCGTAAAGCTGAATTTCAGGCAGTACTACCCAGTAATTGTAGCTTTGAGCGATTTGCTCGTATTGTAAAAACTGCTGCAATTCAAACTCCAGAACTATTAGCTGCTGATCGGGCTAGTTTATTCATGAGCTGTTTTAAAACTGCACAGGATGGATTATTACCAGATGGACGAGAAGCTGCACTAGTAATTTATAACACCAAGCAAAAAGATGGTTCATATAAAAAGTTAGTGCAGTATATGCCAATGGTGGGTGGTGTACTTAAAAAAGTACGTAATAGCGGTGAACTTGCCAGCATTTCGGCACATGTGGTTTATGATAAAGACGAGTTTGATTATTGCTTAGGTGATTATGAGCATATTACTCATAAGCCAACTGTTGGGGAACGTGGCAAACCAATATGTGCTTATGCGATAGTTAAAACCAAAGATAACGCCATTTACCGTGAAGTTATGAGTGTTACCGATATTGAGAAAATCCGTAGCATCAGTAAATCCAAAGATGGTCAAGCATGGAAGGAGCACTGGGCTGAGATGGCTAAAAAGACAGTTATTCGCCGAATATCCAAGCGATTACCGATGAGTACCGATTTGGAACAGGTAATTCACCGTGATGATGAAATGTTTGAGTTTGATAATAAGCCAAGACCAGTTAATACTGCAGTTGATACCATCAATAAGCAAGTCATTGACATTAGCGATGCTGTTGAGATCGAGGACTCTAGCGTCGAAGAGGAACAACAAACTGATGAAGTAAATAATGATGTGGTTGTATCGCCTGAAATAGCAGAAAAAGCTGACAAGTTTTATAAAGGAATGAGCCATGCTAAAGCAAATTAAACAATTCTTTAAAAAATACAATGATATGGCGAGTAGCGTTGATTATCTGACTAATCATATGAGCTATCACCTAATGAATACTCAACAAATAAGCAGTAATGGAGACACTTTCACTATGTTTGGACGGGAACAATTGCACTTTCTGGTGGTATCAAGGGTTAGTTTAAGCAATAAACAAGTGGATCGGGTGGTAAGTTTAGCCATAAAAAACGTAGTTGCCAGTACTAAGGCTAGTTTTATGGTTACCCGCAATGCTATTTACATGGCTTTATTATGAGAGTGTACGGTAACATCCAATTACAGTCTCTGCTGTATTGGATTTTCTACAGGAAAGGCTGGTTATTATGTTAGCACAACGTGAACAAATAAAGGAGTTTTTACTTACTCATAAAAAGATTAGTACGTGGGAAGCAATACAGAAGTTTCGCATTACTAGACTGGGGGCGCATATTTATGAGTTACGCAAACGTGGCATGAATATTGTCGGTGAGCGTAAACGTAATAATAAAACTGGTACTTGGTACATCGAATATTACATTGTGGGGTAAATGTTATGGACTATATTGGAACTTTTGAAGTTATGAAAATCCTCAATATTAAAACCAGAAACACTATTTACCGCTGGATGTCTTTAGGTAAGTTTCTATCTCCGAGTATTGACAAGTATGGTCATTTCCTATGGAGCAAAACTGAAGTTGAGGCTTGGAAACAAAAGCAATTACAAAAAGGCGTTATTTTATAAAGGTGTAACAATGGAAATCAAATCAATACCAGCGATTAAATGGGTAAAACTCAAACAATTTAGTCAGTTGACGGGCATAACCGAAATGGCTGTTCGCAAAAAACGCCATGAAGGCAAATGGGGCGAACAAATTGTTAAGACTGCCAAAGATGGCATGTTATATGTAAATATTGAGGAATATCAAAAATGGATCGAGCTATCTTGACACCACAAGGCGTTGAGCTAATAGGTAAGAATAATAAAACAATTCGCATTGTTTTTATGTATAAGGGTATGCGCTGTAGAGAGACTATGAAACTTGAGCCAAGTAAGGCTAATATTAAGTATTGTGCTAATTTACGTGCCGAGATTTTGAATAAAATCGCTCGAAATGAATTCAACTATGGAGATTACTTTCCAGAATCAAAATTAGCGACAAGGATTGGCTTAGTTAAACAAGATAACAATGTATTGTGTGAAGAGTTACTTAATAAACAATTACAAAATTATGAAATGATGGTAAAAAACGGATACATGTCACCGTCTACGCTATTTGGATATCGTAAAATTATTACTGGGCAATTATTACCATTTTTTGCTAAGTATACGATTAGTGCTATAACTGTTCCAATTATAAAAGAATGGATATCATCACTAAATGCAACTCCTAAAACTATACGCAATTGTTTAACTCCATTGCACACTATTTTTAAGGATGCTGTTGTTGATGGGTTAATTAAAGAAAATCCTATCGCAAAACTAGATATTAATAAATTTATTCAAATTGCATCTGTAAAGTCTGAGTTTGATGCTGAACCCTTTAATGACGATGAAAAACAGGAAATAATCGGTGCTGCCACTGGTCAAATTAAAAACTTATTTCAATTTGGGTTTTGGTCTGGACTTAGAACTAGCGAATTAATTGCGCTTAAATGGGCTGACATTGATTTTAAACGTGGAATTGCTAATATTAGCCGAGCTAAGGTTTGTAACGTTGAAAAGGGCACAAAAACCAAATCTGGGGTGCGTGACTTAATATTACTACCTAAAGCCCTTGACGCACTAAAAAATCAATTGTCATATACGAAGGATAGTGACTACGTATTCCATAATCCTAATACCAGTCAAGCATGGGCAAATAGTAACAAAGTATCTGATGCATGGCGCAAATTACTGGCAACCACTAAAGTAAGATATCGTAATTGTTATCAGATGCGCCACACTTTTGCTTCCACCTTATTATCTAATGGTGAGAATGCTTGGTGGGTAGCAACCCAAATGGGACATGTGGATGTAGAGATGATATTTAAACATTATGGACGGTGGATACCTAAGAAAGATGATAATGGGTATAAGTTCGTCGGTAAATACTAGCTACGTGGTAAAATCATGCCTATAACAATTTTTTTTAAATTTGAACTCTTGCATTTTTTGCAATGGTTGAGACGTTATAGGTCAGGGTTAAATAAATAAAATTTTTTATGAAATTGAAATATGAGTAATTCTATAACTACAGATGTCAAGTTGGATACTATCAATGAGCTAGAACAGAACCAGATATTATTTTACCAAACCAAAGAAGGCAAAATTAATATCGATGTTCACTTTATTCATGAAACATTTTGGCTTAATCAAAAGAAGATTGCCGAATTGTTTGGGGTAGACGTTCGTACTGTTAATTATCACCTAAAAGAGATTTATGAAACCCAAGAATTGGAAGAGTTGGCAACTATCCGAAATTTTAGGATAGTTCAAAAAGAAGGTGTGCGTGAGGTTACCCGTGATGTAGTCTTTTATAATCTTGATGCTATCATAGCGGTTGGCTATAGGGTTAATTCCACCCGCGCTACCCGATTTCGTATCTGGGCTACAAATGTCTTGAAGCGGCATTTAATAGATGGCTACACTTTAAATGAAAAGCGCCTAAAAGAGCAAGGAATTAAACTCCAGGCT
>DAHXMX010000004.1 GCA_027371515.1 Neisseriaceae bacterium | reverse complement strand
CAATTGTTGTGCAAGAAACCTAAAATTAGGCTGGAAAACTACATGGTAAGCCAATTTGCTTAAACCGAATTGGCGTTTATAATCCCAAATATATTCTTAATGGAAACTTTAAAACTAAAAAACTTTTTTAATTGTTACAACACATTTAGCGTAAAGGAATCTTATATTATGTATAAAATTAATAAATTTAATAGAATTAGATCGTTAAGTACTTTTTTACTTGGCTTGTTTATTTATATTTATAGTCCTAGTGTATATGGATATTCCAATACTTACGCATATTTTCCTATGGGTGATCCTGATTATATTCATGGTAGTGGTTATCTGCAATGTAAAGTAAATGATAATGACGGTAGTATGGATTTAAAAAACTGCATTACTGTTACTGATTTTTCGAAATTTGGTGCCCCAGAAAACCCAGAAGGGTTGGCATTCTTTTCTGATTTTGCATATTTTGTCAACAGTTCGATATTTAATGAATATTATACTAAATGTTACGCAGGTGCTCCTAATGGTGTTATTAATCCTAAAACATGTGTGGATATTACTCCCACAGGAATTGAAAATTTAGGTATGTTACATGCAATCGCATTTAATTGGGGCTATGCTTATATCCTTGGGGGTAATGGTTATATGCAATGTCGTTTAAGTATTGATTTGGCTATTGATCCAAATTCATGTGTTACTCATAATCTTTCGGCTAATTTATTGGATAATCCAAGAGATATAGTGTTTAATGGACAATATGTATACTTTGTGAATTGGGATTCTTATACTCAATGTTATGTGAACAATCAAGGTATTGAACCTGCGACATGTTTCCGACATACATTTCCAGAAATATCACCAGATGAGCATGGTAGTAGTAAATGGTGGCATATAAGCTTAAATTTTGCAGGAAAATACGCATACTTTACTCGAACAATGAATAGAGATTATTCATACGCAAAAGGCTACATACAATGTCGTGTAAATTATGACGGCATTGACACTAATACATGTGTGTTTAAGGATTTACCTATACTTCATATGGGGTCAGCTCAAGTAGTGTTTCATGAAAGGTACGCATACTTTATCGACACTAATGTTACAAAATGTAACATAGATTATAATGGTATTATCGATCCTTCATCATGTGTTGTTTTGTTTGATCAAAATGTTGTACCTTATCCACATAAAATGACATTTTATAAGCTGTTGTGAATATTACAAATAAATAATAGCAACTGATTATTACTTCGTAATTTCTGTAAAAGAGGATCTATTCTAGGTCTTCTTTTATATGTGTATGCTAGACATAGCTCACATTTAAGATTGTACAAATATGCTTAGTTTTGTAGATTTCAATAATTAGTATTCAACACCTGATTATAAGGCATAAAGCGTTAGGTGGTGGTTTTAAGAATTGTTACTATGTATATATTTGTTTTGTGATAAAATTAGGATATATAAAATAAGCATATTAGGAGTATGATATTGATGAAAAAAATATCCACGATTAAAAAGATTGTTTTAATATCTTTTGTTGTGTTTGCGTTTTATCTTGGCAATTTGATGTTTTTCCCACATGCTATTCCGAATGGTTCATATCGTTTAATTGTTGATAAAAATGAAACGATTACCAGTATTACCAATGAATTAAAGCAAAATAATATTATTCCAAATGCATATGCCTTAAAATTGTTATTAAGAGTATTGCGTGAGGATCGTAAAGTGGCTGCTGGTATGTATATTTTAAGAGGTAGTATGTCTACATGGGGGATAGCGGAAAGAATTACTAACGGTTCACCAGATCAAATTAGTGTTAGTATTATTGAGGGATGGAGTTTTGAACAGTTACGTAATTATATAAATAAAATTGATCATATTCAGCATATTACTGAAAGTTATACCGAAGATGAACTCAAAAATAGCTTAAAAATTAATTGGCCAAATCTTGAGGGTGCGTTTTATCCTTCAACGTATTTTGTCGCGCCTAATCAAACTGATCTTGAGATATATCAGCAATCACATCGTTTATTATTGACTAAATTAGATGAATTATATAATCACAGAGAATCTAATACGGTATATGGCACACCTTATCAGCTATTAATTATGGCAAGCTTAATTCAAAAAGAGACCGCTAAAGTAGAAGATATGTATATGGTATCTGCTGTATTTAATAATAGAATTAGAAAAAAAATGAATTTACAAGATGATCCTGCTGTGTTTTATGGATTAAAAAATCAAAATAAAATTACACGTAAAGATTTTCAAATTGATACACCATATAATACTTATTTACATTTTGGGTTACCACCAACGCCTATTTGTATACCATCTCCAAATGCGCTTTTAGCTGCGAGTAAACCATTAAATGATCATGATGTATTATATTTTGTGGCAATTGGTGAGGGTAAGACTAAGTTTTCTAAGAGCTATAAAGAGCATAAGTCAGCTATACATAAATATTTAAAGAAATAAATCATGTATAAAAATTTATTCATTACGGTAGATGGTATTGATGGTGCTGGTAAATCAACTCATGTTGATTTTATTCAGCGGTATTTAGCTAGTAAAGGTATAAACTCTATTACGTTACGAGAACCAGGTGGCAGCGATTTTGGTGAACAAATTAGAAACTTATTGCTGCATACTGAAGTGAAACTACATTCTATTACTGAATTGCTGCTTATGTTTGCTTCGCGTCAAGAGTTATTGACTCAAAAAATTGTACCAGCTTTAAATAATGCGCACAGTGTTATTTGTGACCGTTATATTGATGCATCTATTGCGTATCAAGGTTATGGTCGCGAAATTGATTTGGTTAAAATTGATAAAATTATTTCTTTGCTTGAGCCTAATTTAACTCCTGATTTGACTTTTGTTTTTGATGTGGATTTGGATGTGGCGCAACAAAGAATATGTAGCAACAAGTATAAAGATCGTATTGAACGAGAAAATCAACTTTTTTTTAAGCGTGTGCAAAATGGATATAGAACATTAGCTTATAATAATCCAGAACGAATTAAATTAATTGATACTAATAATAGTATATTAGATACTCAAGCAAAAATTATTGAATATTTAGATCAATTAATTAACCTTAATAAGAAATAAAGAGATATGCATTCTTGGCTAGATTATGATAAGAGTCGCTTAATAACATTAACAAAGCGTGTGCCGAATGTTCTATTGATTCAAGGCAACAAGTATTTAGGTATATCACAGCTTGCTTTGTGGTATGCGCAAACATTATTATGTGAAAATATAGACCATAAGTATGGAGCATGTAATAACTGTCAGAATTGTTTATTATTTGTAAGTGGTGCTATTATTAATTTTAAACATTTAGCATTAAGTGATGATAAAAAATCAATCACGATTGATGATATAAGACAAGTTATTGAGTATATTAGTATATCTAGTCATAACAATACATATAAAATAGTATTAATTGAAGATGTAGATAAACTTAATTTAAGTAGTGCTAATGCATTACTTAAAATATTAGAAGAAGCACCTAATTATGCTGTTTTTATTCTTACCTGTAATAATCGTAATCAAGTTATTCCAACTATTTTAAGCCGTTGTCATCAATATTTAGTTAAACCACCTAGTTTAGAAACAATATTAAAATATGTAAAAACAAATGAGATATCTAAATTTTGGTTGAATTTTTATAATAATTGCCCAGTGTTTGAAGAACCTATGGATTATATTTATGTCAATAAACTTATTGATACGTTGGCTAATCCAAGTGTGGATAATATTTTTGAGTTAACTAAAGATATTGATAGTAAAAACATCTCATTTGCTATGTTTTTAGATTTTTTTAGCAAATGGATATTTGATTTAGTGCAATTAAAGATAACTAAAGAGATTAGATATTTTGCTGAAAGTAAGGTTTTGTTAAATAATTTGATAAATGAGCTTAATGTGGAATACGCTTTTTATTTGTTCGATCAAGTTAATTATTTAAGCGCACGGTCAAGTCATCCACTTAACTATAAATTACAAACTGAGAATATTTTATTTAATTATCAAATGTTGTTTATTAAATCTTAATAAGTACTTAACTTGTTGTTGTATTTTTTATGTATCAATAGTATAATACAGTTATCACGGTTTAGTCAAGCATCGCTATTTGGTGTGTTGCATGTTTAAAGTTATTAGAGGTGTAAATCAATTGTTGGATAAATTAATTATTGAATTTGATAAGATGTTAAAAGTTTTAACTACAACACAAGAATCAATTCGTGAACATCCAGATGTTGGGATCCTTGATTCTGAATTAAGCGATAATGAAAAACGAAAATCAATTGGTTTAATGAGGGTTAATCATACTGGTGAGATTTGTGCACAAGGTTTATATCAAGGTCAATCATTGACATCACGTGATCCAAGTAATAAAGAAGCTTTTGAGAAAGCTGCGTTTGAGGAAATTGAGCATTTAGCTTGGACTGAACAACGTTTAAATGAATTAGGTGGTAAACCTAGTATTTTAAATCCGTTATTTTATTTAGGTAGTCTAACAATTGGTATTGCTGCTGGTATAGTGGGTGATAAATGGAATTTGGGTTTTCTGGAAGAAACAGAAAGTCAAGTAGAACAACATTTAGCGCAGCATATGTTAGAATTACCTAAAAATGACACTAAGAGTTTGGCTATTGTTAAACAAATGAAAATTGATGAAGCTAAACATAAAGATATGGCACATGATTATGGAGCGGTAGAATTACCTATATTGGTTAAGAATTTAATGAAGATTAGTTCTAAGGTTATGACTTTTACTACTTATAGAATTTAACTTTTGGTTTATAGTTTGATTATTAGTATCTAAAATTAATAAAATAATAAATAGCAGTGAATGAATAAGCAAGCTATACTTTTAATGGGACCAACAGCAACAGGTAAAACTGATTTGGCTATTGAATTGGCTCAGTTGTATCCGATTGAGATTATAAGCGTTGATTCTGCGCTTATTTATCGTGATATGAATATAGGTACTGCAAAACCCACTTTACAACAATTAAATAAAGTGGCACATCATTTGATTGATATTATATCTCCACTTGAATCTTATTCGGTAGCTGAGTTTATCCAAGACAGCATGTGTTTAATTCACGATATTCATAAACGCGGACATTTACCAATATTAGTTGGTGGTACCATGATGTACTTTAATGGATTATTAAATGGTATGTCTGTTTTACCTAAAAGTGATACCAAAATTCGCACTTTACTTGAAAAAGAAGTTAAAGAGCATGGGTTGGCTCATTTGTATCAGCAATTAGCATTAATTGATCCTGTTACGGCTCACAAAATCAATCCAAATGATAAACAGCGCATTATGCGTTCTCTTGAGGTATATCGTATAAGTGGTGAAGTTATTTCAGTATTACAGGCTAATTCCCACGTTCATTTAGCATCTGAAATCGATTTTATTCCTGTATCTATTATGTGTGATGATAGAGATATTTTACATAAAAGAATTAATCAGCGTTTTATTAAAATGTTAGATGATGGTTTTGTAGATGAAGTATCTAAACTCCGTAATAAATACCCAACATTAACGTATGAATATACAGCTATGCGAAGCGTTGGTTATTATCAGGTTTGGCAATATCTTGAAGGCTTAATTTCATTTGACGAGTTAATATTACAAGGTAGTGCAGCTACTCGTCAATTAGCTAAGCGACAGATTACGTGGCTTAGAAAGATGAATTCATACAATATAAACAATCAAGATAATTTGGAATATAATATTTTAAAAGATAATATAATTGCTTATCTTAAAGCTAAGATAAAACTTTAATGTTCTGTAGCTATGTGTGTGGATATAAAAGTAAAAACACATTGTCCATTGTTAAATAAGCTGCGACAATTTTTTCCTGGTTTACCATTAACTAAATCATGCGCATATTAAATTTATAGTAAGATTATGTCTTGTATAGTGATGAGAAAATAAAGAATACAGTATGATAAAAAATCAAGAGTGCAAAGACAGTTTAGAAATTGATACATCATCAAGTAAAACCAAGCGCAAAGCTCATATGGATTATTTACAAGATTTAGGGGTTGAATTAGCTGGACTATCTAAAGAGCAACTTCGTAAATTTGTTTTACCAGATAATTTGTTAGCTGCAATAGTTGAAATGCAAAAAATTACTGCAAATGGCGCTATTCGCCGTCAGCGTCAGTATTTGGGTAAATTAATGCGTACTGTTGATATTCAGCCAATTATTGAAACGCTTAATGATTTAAAAAATGATTCAGCAAAAAGCACTAGAATATTACATGAATGTGAAAAATGGCGAGAGCATATTTTGGCAAGTGATACGCAATTAGAAACTTTTATTCAAGCATATCCTAAATGTGATATAAGTGAATTAAGGAGCTTAGTAAGAGCAATCCGTAAAGAAAATGTTTATCATGAACATAAACATTATAGAAAATTATTTAAAATAATACGTCAAACTATAGAAGGAACAAATGATGAATAATATTCAAATGTTAATTTTTGCTGGTGTAATGATTATAATTTTGATTACATTATTTTATTATTGGTATCAGGATGCAAAATTTAGAAAAAAAGTAGAAGATAATTTTAATCAAAAAACGTCAGATGTGTTAAATAGTAATCAAGAAATGATATTAGATGGTGAAGATGCTAATTTAATTAAAAAAGAAAAACCTTTGTTGGTTAAAGATATCAATCGTGTTACAAAGCATAGCTCAGGTAAAAAAGTTGATTTAACGGGTAGTATTATAGAACATGACACAATAGATGATAAGAAACCAGCTCTTAATCAGCATAATGAACAGTTAATTGATGAAATCCCAGAAGATAGTGTAGAAGCGTTTTTTTATGAATTAGATCAAATACCGTTTGATTATGAATTAGCTGGAATTGTAAAAGAATTAGATTTACTAATTAATATTGTTTTAGAGTCACCTAAAAAAATTAAAACGCTGCCAGCAATAGAGCAATATACTGATAAAGAATATCGTTATTATGTATTAGATAAAGATAATGAATGGTATGAATACGAGGTTGGTAAAAAATATATAATTCATGCCCTAAAGCTTAAGGTTCAGTTGATTGATAAAAATGGTGTTACGAATAAAGCTCAATTGGAAAATATATGTTCTGAATTATATGATTTTGCAATAAATCATAATGGACATATTCAATATTCTAATTATGAACAGCATTTATCTTTGATTCAAGCAAAATTAAAAACATTAAATAATATTGAGTTGGTTCTTGAATTATATTTATTAACTAAAGAACCAGTACCATTTAATAAATTGAATCGATTATTAACTGATCTAAACCTAGTAAATCAAGGTGGTAAATATTGTTTTATCAATAATGATGATGTGTTGTTTACTATTGCAGATGAGCATGGCAACCCTTTATCTAGTATTAATAGTTATTCAAAATTATCTATTATTTCTCATTTACATTTAATTAAAGATCCAATGCTTATGCTTGATTATTTATTTGATTTTGCTGAAGCGTTTATGATGAATATTGAATCTAGAATGTTAACTACTAATCAACATGTTATGAATCAAAAAGAGTATGACCAATTAAATAATTATGTGAAAAATTATGTTAATTCAGCTAAGAAGAAAAATATAATCTTAGGTGGTGATTTAATTAAACGAATATTTATGCAATAAATATTTTGAAAGTAGATTTTTTTTGTTAAAATAGATTACTTGAGTTAATTGGTTTATATGTCTGATAAACCGCAAAATGATTTTTAAGTTTTGATGAAGGTGTGTGATTATGGCGCTTTTGGAAATTCAACAAGTTGATAAAATGTTTGGTGATAATCATGTTGTAAATAATATTAGTATTAGTATTAATCAAGGGGAGTTTTTTACTCTTTTGGGTCCATCAGGTTGCGGTAAAACTACTTTACTAAGAATGATAGCTGGATTTGTAACTCCAGATTCAGGAAAAATACTTTTAGATGGTAAAGATATTACTAATTTAGCACCAGAAGATCGCCCATTACATACTATATTTCAAAGCTATGCTTTATTTCCTCATTTAACAGTCTTTGACAATGTGGCTTTTCCTTTAAAAATGGCAAAATGGGATAAGCATAAAATTAGTGCACAAGTTATGGAATTATTAGAGGATGTAAAGTTAGTTCAGTTTGTTAAACGTTATCCGCATGAATTATCTGGTGGACAAAAGCAACGTGTTGCTATTGCAAGATCATTAGTTGATCGCCCTAAGTTATTATTACTTGATGAACCATTATCTGCTCTTGATGCGAGACTGCGTCAACATATGCATGTGGAATTAGTGAAACTTCAGGAAGAAACAGGGGTTACATTTGTTTATGTAACTCATGATCAGCAAGAAGCTCTTGCTTTATCGAGCCGTATTGCATTACTTAATCAAGGTCATATTGTTCAGTTAGATACACCAGCAGTAATTTATTCAAAACCTAAGACTCATTTTGTGGCTGATTTTTTAGGTAAATGTAATTTGTTTGAAGCAGAAATCTTAGCAATCAAAGATAATAATTTATCTTTAAAGGTTGCTGATTGTTTAGAGTTTGATATGGCTGTTGATGATGCTTCTGCATTTCATGTTGGTCAAATTGGCTGGTATTCAATTCGTCCAGAAAAATTAAAAGCATCTAATGAGCGTCCAGCTGAAAATAATGTATTTATATTTACGGCAAATGTCAATGGTTACTATTATTATGGCGATGGCACATTATATGAATTTAATTTGAAAAATGGGGTTAAATTTCAATTGATGTTGACTAACTCTAAAACTACTCAAGCAGAGTTCATGAAAGAAGAGTCTGATGTTTATGTGTATTTTGATCCTAATGCAGGTAATTTTTTAGTGGAGTAATTAATATGAGGTTTAATTTGACTGAAAAAAAAGTATTATCAACTCCTCCACTGATGTATTTAGTAGGTCTGTTTTTAGTTCCAATGCTCATTATGGTATTTATTTCATTTTGTGAGCCTGGCGCTTATGGTGGGATTGAGCCATTAATTCAAAAAACCAATACTAATCATATTGCACTTAATTTAACTCTTGATAGCTATAAATTTGCTTTTTCAAGTAAATTTATCTGGCAGCTTTTCTTGCGTTCAATGATGTTTTCATTGATAACTACTTTTTTATGTCTTTTATTTGGTTATCCATTAGCTTTAATGATTGCAAAAAGCTCAAGAAAATATCGTGATATTTTAATGCTCTTGGTGATTATTCCTTTTTGGAGTTGCTTTTTGATTCGGGTGTATGCTTGGATGATTATTTTGGGCCCTAGTTCAGTTGTTAATCATATGATCAATTATATAGTTGTTTTATTGGGTCATGAACCAATAAATCTTCTATATTCATCGTTTGCTGTGATTATATGTTTGGTTTATATTAATTTACCTTTTATGATTTTGCCTTTATATGCTAATTTAGAAAAGCATGATGATTCGATTATTGAGGCTAGCCGTGATTTGGGTGCTACTCGTTTCCAGTCTTTCCTTAAGGTGACTATTCCACTTAGTATGCCAGGAATTTTAGCTGGATGTGGTTTAGTGTTTATTCCATCAATTGGTATGTTTGTAGTGCCAGAACTTGTTGGAAATAATTGTTCTTTAATGATTGGAAATTTAATAAAACAGCAGTTCTTACAAACCATGAATTGGCCACTTGGAAGTGTTACAGCGATTATTATGACATTGAGTGTGGTTGGTATTTCATTATTTGTAGGTGTTTTAGCATCAAGAATGAATGGATTAAAATATGCAAACAAATAAAATTTCTAAATTTTTATTATTTAGTGGGATATTTACTTATTTATTTTTATATATTCCACTTATTATATTGGTATTATTTTCATTTAATGACTCAAGAATTAATGTAGGTTGGGTAGGATTTACTCTGAAATGGTACAAAATATTATTTGCTGATAAGGAATTGATTGACGCTGCGCGTAACTCTTTAATTATTGCAATCATTTCAAGTGTTGTATCCGTAGTGCTTGGTACTTTATCTGGTATTGCATTACATCGATATAAAATTCCTTTTTTAACTGCTTTGGTTATGATTCCGGTTGCAGCACCTGAGTTATTGGTTGGGGTGTCGTTATTATTATTTTTCTTATTAATTAATTTTACTTTGGGTTATGCTTCAGTTATATTAGCACATACTGCATTTTGTATTAGTTTTGTGACCGTTGCGGTTAAGACGCGTATGCATGGTATGGATGATAGTATAATTGATGCGGCACGTGATCTAGGTGCAAATGCATTTCAAACTTTTTATTTGGTGTTGTTACCGTCGCTTTTACCAGGTATTATTGCTGGTGGTTTAATGGCGTTCACTTTATCTATTGATGATTTTGTAATTACTTTCTTTACTGCTGGTGTTGGAACTTCAACTCTACCGCTGGCTATTTATTCAATGTTAAAAATGGGTGTCACACCTGAGGTTAATGCTGTTTCCACTATGGTGATTTTATTTACTTTAATTTTGACTACGATTTCTAGCAGATTATCTCCGCAACTTTTTAAATAAAGGGTATATTATGCAGCAGATATTTAAAAAAATAATATGTGGTTTGATGCTATTTTCATTATGCATATTTGCATACGCTACAAGTGATAAGATTCTTAATTTATATATCGGTTCCAATTATATAGCTGACCCTACAATTAAGCGTTTAGAAAATACATGTAAATGTAGATTAGTGCAAAGTTATTTTAATGATAATGAAGAAATGTTAGCCAAAATTGTAGCAGGTGCAACTGGGTATAATGATATTGTTGCAACAAGCTATGCTGTTGATGAATTAGCTAAAATGGGTAAGATTATACCATTGGATAAAAGTCGTATTCCAAATTTGAAATATATTGACCCTAAGTTTTTAAATCAGGCATATGACCCAGATAATAAATATTCTGTGCCATATGCATATAATCCAGTGTTTTTAGCTTATAATAAAGATAAAATGAAAGAATTAGGCATTGTACCAAATACATGGGCGGTTGTGTTTGAACCAAAATATTTAAAAAAACTGCGTGGCAAAGTTACAATGTTTAGTTCTTCACGCCATGTGTTTGCTGCAGCTTTATTATATTTAGGTAAAGATCCAAACTCAGAGAGTATTGCTGATCTAGAACAAGCGCGTCAGGTGATTGATAAAGCTTCTCCTTATTGGGCTAAATTTGATAGTGATAGTTATTATCGCGGTCTTTTACGTGGTGATATTTGGTTATCAATGAGTTATTCAATTGATATTTACAAGACATTACTTGACGCTAAAAGCTCTGGTGTAAAAGTAAATATTGGTGCTATGCTACAAAAAGAAGGTAATATGTCAGAGCTTGATAATATGGTAATACCTAAATCAACTCCAAATCTTGATTTGTCATATGAGTTTATTAATAATGCATTATTACCTAAAAGTGCTTATGAGTTATCAGTTGGCACCGGTTCTAGTATACCTAATATATCCGGTTTTGCCATGTTAGATAAAAGCGTGACAGATATTGACTGGATTTATCCAAAAGATATGTCAAAAATTCATATTTTTAATGCTTATGAACCAAAAATTAGAATTTTAGTTAATGAAATGTGGACTGAAATTTTAATGCAATGTCATGATACGCCATGATATTAAGCTAATATTAATATAAGTATAAAATATTGAATATTATATTATGTTATAATACGTTATCTCTGAATTTGATTTGATGCTCCAGCTTGCTTGTTCAGAGTTTTTATCTACAGCTAAAAGGAGTAAAGTTCTATTATTCTTATTTAGCTTGTAAGGTTTATTTAATATTTATTTTACAAGGTATCATAATGTCTTATTATTTATTTACTTCAGAGTCAGTATCAGAAGGACATCCGGATAAGGTTGCTGATCAAATTTCAGATGCGATTTTAGATGCGGTATTAGCACAAGATAAGTATTCTCGTGTTGCAGCAGAAACATTAGTTAATACTGGCTTAGTTGTTTTGGCAGGTGAGATAAGCACTAGTGCAAGGGTTAATTATACTCAAATAGTTCGTGATGTTATTCGTGATATTGGTTACACTAAAAGTGAGTATGGATTTGCAGCAGATAGTTGTGCTGTATTGGTTAATTATGATGAGCAGTCACCAGATATAGCTCAGGGGGTAGATAGAGGTCATGGAGTTGATTTAGATCAAGGTGCTGGTGATCAAGGTCTTATGTTTGGTTATGCTTGTAATGAAACAGAAGAATTAATGCCGTTTGCAATTCATTATGCGCATCGTTTGATGGAACGTCAAGCTTATATACGTAAGAATGGTATTTTAAAGTGGATCAGACCAGATGCCAAGGCTCAGTTGACAGTTAAATATGATAGTGAAACAGGGCAGCCTGTTGAAATTGATACGGTAGTACTTTCTACGCAACATGATCCAGAGTATAGCCATAAACAAATAGAAGAAGCCGTTATTGAAGAGATTATAAAACCTGTACTTCCGCATAATATGTTGACTAAATCTACACGTTATTTTATTAATCCTACTGGTAAATTTGTAATTGGTGGACCAAAAGGTGATTGCGGATTAACAGGGCGTAAGATTATTGTTGACACATACGGTGGTGCTGCCCCTCATGGTGGTGGTGCATTTTCTGGCAAAGATCCATCTAAAGTAGACAGATCTGCAGCTTACGCAGCACGCTATGTGGCAAAGAATATTGTAGCTAGTGGATTAGCTAGTCAATGCCAAGTACAAATTGCTTATGCAATTGGAGTTGCTCGTCCGGTTGGTATTAATGTATATACCTTTGGTACTGGTAAAATTAGTGATCGTGAGATAGAGCAATTAATTAATGAAAATTTTGATTTACGGCCTAAGGGAATTATAAATGAATTAAATTTATTAAGACCTATTTATTATAAAACTGCTGCTTATGGTCATTTTGGGCGCGATGGTAAAGATTTTCCTTGGGAAAATATTGAAAAAAGCAAGATACTAAAATATAATTAAACTATATCTTGCACTGCAAAACAAATAATTAATGCGTAAAAATAATTAATGTTATAATCAGTCACGGGAATTTGTTTTATATAACTAATTAATTGCACTTGTTTCTTTGTCTGTTAGTAAATTAGCGCTCAAGTTAGATAAAACATTTTTGTGTTAGCTATTTATTCTATAAGGAAACAGTAAGATGGATAATAAATTATTTGTAGCATCATTAAGCTTTAAAATTCGTGATAATGAATTACTTGATATATTTAAAAGTGTAGGTAATGTTTTATCAGCTAAAGTTATTCTTGATCGTGATGGGCGTAGTAAAGGCTATGGATTTGTTGAGATGGAAACAGCTCAAGATGCTGATAAAGCTATTATGCAACTAAATGGAAGCAATCAATTTGGGCGTGATATTATAGTCAATAAACAAAAACCTAGATAAATAAAAAAGGCACCTTTAAAGGTGCCTTTTTTATTAGATTTGTTCTTGAATTTTTCTAAATTATTTCTCTAACTTTGATTAGTTATTATAAAGACGTCTGCGGTACTCATATACATTAAAATGTACATTTTGTTTCTTAACGTCTTTATTTCTATTATAGACCATTTGCAAAAGCATTCAAATATTGTAATGATGAAGTTTGCATTGGTATTCCTTGGCTTGAGCTACTGCAAGTTGTAGTTGCATAGGTATTAAGACATGAAGCATCGCGATCAAATGACCAATAATGCAATCCAGCAATTCCATTTGCTTTACTCCAAGCTGCTACCTTGTTGGCATCACTTAAGCTAAAAATATTAGTTATAGTATCATTAACTCCAATCATTGGAGTTAATTCAATATGACTAAATGGGATGTTGTAGTATTTACTTAAGTTTATAGCCGCTTGTTGTGCAGATAAATTCATATCGCAATTAGTTCCAGCAGCATTCATTACGCATACTGTAGAAGAATTACCATAATCCATTACCATTAGGTTAACATAAAAATTAATTCCTGCTGCTTTTGCTTTAGTAATAACGCTATCTCCTAGAGCATTTAAACTTGTGCCTGTTGGGTTAGCTGAAGCTAATGTTGCAAGGGTAAAGCTAATTCTCAAGGTTGGATATTTTTGTTGTGCATAAGCAATCATATTGATTAGGTTTTGTAAATCAGTGCCACTTGGTCCTGCTTCAATATCAAAGTCTAGACCAACAAATCCTTTAGACATATAGCGGTTTAAGAATGTATCCATTCCAGATTGAGTTGAACAAGTAAATACACCTGAAGCACCACCTGTTGAAACTATATATTTTAAGTTAGCATTATTGAAATCATTAATATTTTGCTGAGCAAAATCTACAGCGTTCATACCTGCCCAATTTTCTTGTCCACATTCACCTGTTGCAAAAGCCCATGTAATTGTATTCATTGAAGTGTTTGATAATACAGATACTAATGGACTAGGGAAGGACACTGAATTATTCAAAACTTTAGTTGAAAGTTGAAAATTATTCCAGTTTGTATTAATTCCAACATCTTTATATGCGCTATAGATTAATCCAGTAACAGGAGTTGGCGGCGTTGGTGTAGGTGTAGGTGTAGGTGTAGGTGTAGGTGTAGGTGTAGGTGTAGGTGTAGGTGTAGGTGTAGGTGTAGGTGTAGGTGTAGGTGTAGGTGTAGGAGATACTACAGGCTGCCATGCTTGTTCCCATGCACTACCGGTACCTGGTGCATAAGCCCATTGTGCAGCACTATTACACCATGGAGCTACTATATCTGATAAACATTTATATAAATTGCCATCAGTCCCAATTACAATTGTTCCACCAGTGTAGGTATTAATTTGATCTGGGTAAATCGGATAATCACCTGGTGTAGGAGTTGGTGTAGGAGTTGGTGTAGGAGTTGGTGTAGGAGTTGGTGTAGGAGTTGGTGTAGGAGTTGGTGTTGGTGGAGTAGGACCACATTGACCAATTGACGTCCAAGGTTGACCACTTCCAGGACCTCCATTATTTTCTGCTGGATTATTGCCTTGGGTCCACCAATTATTTTTGTATGCATAACCATCATATGTAACCAATGCACCTGCTGTTGCATATACTGTTTGATTATTCCATGCTGGAACACCACTACAAATATCATTAACACGACCAGTTAATTCGAAATACTGATTGTTGCTTGGTCCGCCTGCTTGCGTTGCACCGCTATTACATCCAAATAATATTGAAGATAATAAAGCCGATAATAATATATGTTTGTTTTGTTTTTTGTTCATCTTTACATCCTAAGTTGATAGATAAGTTAATTTTAAATTGTCAATTATAATAAGATATTTTTAACTAAAAATAGTTTACTGAAATTGTACGAGGGTGCCATTTTAACATAACTGCAATAAAAAGTGTGTTTAATTGCAATTCGTAGCATTGTGACTCAAACTTATGAGACTATTAGTTTAGTTACACCAGTTTGTGAATAGATAATTACAATTAGTAATTGATGGTAAAATACCAACTTTTGTAATATATTTTTGTTAAAATAATCAGCTTAATTGTTGTAAAGATTGAATTATTTATAGGGGTATAAATGAATAATTATATTTTTTGCTTGGTGATATTTATTGTTTTATTATTAAAAATGATATTAAACATATTACAAGCGTGGACTATTAAATCAAATAATAAAAAACTACCGAGTATGTTTGCAAATTATATAACTTTGAATGAACATCAAACCGCAGCTAAATATAATATTGCAAAACTTAATCTTAATTTATGGCAAATTGTTTTTGAAGCAATTATTATGATTTTATTTACTGTAGGAGGTGGAATAGAATTTATTAATAATGTTGTTAGTAAATATATCAATACATCTTCACTAAGTTTTGGTGTTGCTGTTATGATTTTATATTTCTTAATTAACGCTATTTTAAATTTGCCATTTGCATATATTAGTACTTTTTATATAGAAACTAAATACGGCTTTAATAAAACAACCCGTTTATTATTTATAGTAGATTTATTAAAAGGATTAATGATTGGTGCAGTAGTGGTTATTCCATTGTTATATTTGGTTTTATGGTTAATGAATACTATGGGTAGCTCTTGGTGGTTATGGGTGTTTGCAACTATAGTTGGATTTAATATTTTGGTAATGATGATTTATCCAGTATTTATTGCTCCAATATTTAATAAATTTGAGCCTTTGGATGATGAAAATTTAAAGGTTAAAATAAATAAATTATTAAATACTATTGGATTTAAATCTAAAGGAGTATTTATTATGGATGGCTCTAAACGTTCTAGTCATGGTAATGCTTATTTTACAGGTATTGGTAGTGCAAAGCGGATTGTATTTTTTGATACTTTAATTAAGAAATTAACACCTGAACAAATTCTTGCTGTTTTGGCGCATGAATTAGGGCATTTTAAGAAAAAACACATAATTAAACAAATTATAATGAATTTTATTATAATGTTTATTATGTTATTTATTTCCAGCCACTTGCTTTTAGAGCCGATTTTTTATTCTTCTTTGGGAGTTACAACAATTAATACTGCAAATGGTTTATTACTATTGATGATAGTATTTAATTTGGTAGAGTTACCTCTCGCTCCTTTAATGAGTTATTTATCACGTAAAAATGAGTTTGAAGCTGATGAATTTGCAATTAAATATACTAATAAAAACGATTTAATAGATGGTCTAATGAAATTATATAAAGATAATGCATCAACTTTAACGCCGAATAAATATTATGTTAAATTTTACTATTCTCATCCACCTGCTAGTGAAAGAATTAAAGCTTTAGAGTTATTAAATTGATGAAGCATCAAGGATTAATTACTAGTTCTTACGGTCGTATGTATAAAGTATTGGTAGGAGATACATATTATCATGGTGTAACGAAAGCTAAAAAATCTGATTATGTAGTTGGAGATTATGTATTGGTTGATATAATCAATCAAGAACAAGCGCAGATTACAGATCTTATACCAAGAAATAGTTTAATATACCGCTCCGATCGTTATAAAAGTAAACAAATTGCAAGTAATGTAGATCAAATTATAGTTGTTACATCGGTTACACCAAACTATAACCTAGATTTTATTAGTAATTCATTAATTTTTGCTGAATCAGAATGTATTAGCGTGTTATTGGTGGTAAATAAATCACTCTTAAATGAATCTAAAGAATATATAGCATTAATTAATGAGCTGTATGGTAGTATTGGTTATTTAGTTGTTACTTTAAATGGTATTGATTCAGTTGACGCTTTAATACCTTTAATTAAAAATAAAACCAATGTACTGATTGGACAGTCAGGAGTTGGTAAATCAACTATTACCAATCAATTATTACAAAAAAAAAGCGCTAAAACTAATGACATAATGAAATCACACAACAGCGGCAAACATACTACAACTAATGCAAATCTATATTTTATAGATAATGAAACTAAGATTATTGACTGTCCTGGGTTACAAGAGTTTGGTCTATATCATCTTGAGCATGATCGCTTAATTGAGTATTTTCCTGAATTTAAAAAATATATTGGTCAATGTAAATTTGCTAATTGTAAACATATTGAAGAGCCAAATTGTATAATTCGTGAATTGTTTACTAATAATTTAGTAAGTAAGTATCGTTATGAATATTATGTGCGTTTATATACTAGTTTGAGACCAATTATCAAGTAAGCTGTGACAGTTTTTTCGCAGCTAGAGATTTTGATAAATTTCAATAGGTAATTTATCTGGATCTTGAAAAAAAGTAAAAAGCTTATTAGTAAATTCATCTACACGAATATTTTCAGTTGTTATTCCATGAGAATTAAGATATGCTACAGCTTGATTAATATCAACAACTGAAAATGCTAAGTGACGTAAACCACAAGCTTCCGGTGTGGAAGGACGCGATGGCGGATTTGGAAAAGAAAATAGTTCAAGTTGTGTATTGTTGTCGACTTTTAAGTCTAATTTATATGATGATCTATATTCGCGATATGTTTCATTGATAATACTAAATCCCATAATGTTATGATAAAAATGTTTTGATATCTCATAATTAGAGCAAATTATAGCAATATGGTGTACATGTTTAAATAAACTCATCGATTATTATTACCTTGTGTGATAATTGTTACTATTATTTAGGATATAATTCTTTTAGTTCTACAGTATCGGCTTTTGATTTCTGGTTACATATTTTTTGAATCTCTTTTACTAAAAGCTCTGCTTCTTGAAATTCTTGATTTTTATATTTTGCTTGATTAAGTTTATCAGCTAATTTGTATAGCACTTCAGAATTATAATATTTGGCAACATCATCTAAAGTTAGCATTTGCTTGTGAGTTTGTTGTTCCACATATATAAGTATGTTTTGAATTAATAACTCTAAGTTATTATGTTTTAATGCTTTAATAACATTGGACCATTTTTCTAACTTGTTTTGTCTGATTTTAAACAGTCTAAACCCGATATATAAGATCAAGATTATGATAGTTAATGCTATTAATATACTAATTAATAATTTTAAATTTAGCGGATTTTTTTTTATTATCGGTTGATTAGAGCTATTATCAATTTTAGATTCTAATTGTTTATCGCGATTTACTTCAAATATACGACCTTGCAGCACGATATTTTCCAGTGATTCGGTTTGTACATTTAACCATTTAATAGATTGTGAATTAAATGTATATTTACCAGCTTCTTTAGGAATTAAAGTAAATTTATATGTTTTAGTAGTTACAATTTGATTGTTTATTATTTTAGTGTCAGTTTTTGGTTTATCTTCATAATAGCTAAAACCTGTTAATTGCGATTCATTAATTACGGGAAAATTTGCTAATGAAGCACCTACTGCAGTAATAGTAATATTATGATTAATTGGAGTTCCAATATCAATGGTAGCGTTATTGGTAATTGACCAGTCATCAATAACTGTTACTTGTTGTGCGGGGAAAAAGTCTTTGAGATTAATATTTTGTGGTTTTGCTAAAACTTCAATATCAATTGCTTTTGATGTTCTAATAAATGGTGTGGCAAGGCTAAAAAATGGATTACCAAATTGATCATTCGTGTTACCAAATGTACCTTGTATTTTAGCAGCTGGAATGTGTAATACTCCGCTTTTAGTGGGAGTTACGATGAATTTTTGTTCTACTACCATATAGTCTTGGTTTTTATAGTGTTCTTGATATTGTTTAGTTTTGTCATAAGGCTCTATTTGAGCATTTGGTATATCAAAATTTTCAAGACGAACATTGCCTATAGGTACATTAAAATATAATTTGATTGTATATATAAATGGATTGTTAAGGTATACTTTGTTTATGTTTGTATTTGTTTCAAAGATGATAGTTGGATTATTTGCTGCTAATAATTTATTATTGTTACTATTGCCAGAGTTGGTTATAGGTTGGTTTTTATAATGGCTTACATTAATATTTATCGGATTTGTTTGATCATTGCCAATTTTAATTGGTGGTATAACTAAATGACCAGCTTTTTTGGGACCTAGTGAAATAATTAGTTTTTTTTCATTGGTTACATGACCATTAATAATTGATGTTTGGCTACTATTACTAACTCCGTATATTTTAAACTCATTAGCTAATATACCAAGTTCAGGATTATCATTATTTACTTTTGATGTATCTATTTCTAGATTAATTACACTCATGGTATTTAAATTATCGGCATCTATTACTCGAGCTGGAATAATAGCTTGTGAATAAAGATAAACTATAGAAAGCAATGTAAAGAGAATTAGTTTTTTAAACATAATATTATCCTAGCGCCCCTGTTCATAATCACGTCTAAATTTGTTTCTAAGTAAACCACCTGCATCATCTGGTAATTTAGATAAAATAGCTTCTACTTCTTCTTTATCTTGATCATTTAATTCATTCTCAGATTTGGCGAAAGATGATTTATTTTGAGTGTTATCTTTGTTATCTTTGTTATCTTTGTTATCTTTGTTATCTTTGTTATCTTTGTTATCTTTGTTATCTTTGTTA
>DAHXMX010000049.1 GCA_027371515.1 Neisseriaceae bacterium | reverse complement strand
TGCGTTCAGGATGCAATAGAAAACATTTATATTAACACTGCTATACCATTTATCACTATAACACCAGATAATGGTACAGAATTTGCTAATCATCAACAAATATCTGAAAATATTGGCTGCCAATTCTTTTTTGCTAGACCATATAGATCCTCAGATCGTGGACTCAATGAACATATAAATGGAGACATTAGGTATTTTGTCCCAAAAAAAACTGATTTTACATCGGTAACGGATGATAAAATAGCTGCTATTCAAAATAACTTGAATAACCGACCAAGAAAATCTCTTGGATTTTTAACACCGCAAAATTATTTTTGTACTTCACCGGTAAATGGGCGTTTACACAGAGCGTAATTGTCTAGCCTCAATAACATTTCTTATGATAAAATGTCGCATTGTTTGTTTTTTAGTTTGCTTAATATTATGTTTGGTATTTTTATAGCAATTATGTTATTTCAGCTAGGTGGACTCATTATCCCAGGTCCTGATTTTGCAACTGTATTTCGCCACAGTATCCATAAAGGTCAAAAATATGGAATAATATGCGCTATGGGTATTGCACTAGGTGTAATGATAAATTTACTTATTACATATTTTATTGGTAGTGCTTTATCCACTAAATATAGTATTTTGTATATTATGTTTATTTCTTTAGGATTAATATATCTCTATTATATTAGTATTTCACTAATAATTAATTTTTTAAAACACAAACAAATTCAAGATATTAACAGTACTCAACGCAAAAACCTGAATCAACCTTTTATTAATGGATTAATTTGTAACTTATCTAATGCTAAAGTAATTGTATTCTTTAGTAGCCTCCTACCACTAGTTAACAAGTTAAATATACAATATAAAATACTAACTTGGTTTAGTATGGGTGTATCTACATTAATCTGGTTTAGTATAGTTGCTATATTATTTAATCATAACAAAATCCGTATATTATTCTTAACTTATATTCAAGTAATTGAGTTAATAATTGGCATTATAATCTTTACTTTTGCTAGTATAATTATATACAATTCAGTTATTATGTATTTTATACAATCAATATAAGGATAATAAATTTGAAGTACTTGGCATTAATTAGAATACTGTTAATATGTGTTTGTATTGATGGATGCTCAAAACCCACAACGTCTACTAAATATCAAAATACTCTGTTAGTAGATATCGGTGGCGAAGGAGCATCTATAGACCCAGCGCGTGCAGAAAATGGACAAGAACTGAGAGTGGTAAATGATTTATTTGCTGGATTAATCGATTTTGATCAATCTAATCGCCCAATTCTGGGTATGGCAGATAAATATACTATTAGCTCAGACGGTAAAACATATACTTTTTATTTGCGCCAAAATCTTAAATTTTCAGATGGAACGCCAATTACAGCCGCAGACTTTGTTTACTCATGGCAAAGATTAGTTAACCCCAAAACCGGCTCTACATATAACTTTTTATTAGCAAACGTGGTTAATGCTCAAGAAATTATTGATGGTAAATTACCATCAACAGCCTTAGGTGTGCAAGCTATAGGTAAATATATCTTTCAAGTAAAATTAAATCATCCTATGAGTGAATTTTTAACCTATATTACAGCACCTGCCGTATTTGTAGTTCCAAAACACGTAATAGATAAATATCAAGAATCATGGACTAACCCTAAAAATATTGTTACATCTGGGGCGTATATTCTAAAAGAACATGTTATCAATGGACATATGTTAGCAATTAAAAACATGAACTATTACAATGAATCAATGGTACATATTCAACAAGTTAAATATTTTCCATTTTTTAATAGCAATGTAGGAATAGCAAGCTATGAAACTGGAGGACTAGATACAACATGGCAAAATGTACCAGTTGATAAATTTAATTCATTAAAGCAAAAATATCAACATGAATTACATGTTTTTACTTGGGAACGTACTAATTTTATTGAATTTAACATGCGTAACCCTAAATATAAAAATAATCCTAAACTACGTCAAGCCTTAAGCATGGCAATAGATCGCCAAGTATTAGCTTATAAAGTACTTCGTTCAGGACAAATTCCATTATATTCTGTAGTTACACCAACTATTGAGAATGGCAAATATAAAAATAGTGGCTACTCGTGGCAAACATTATCAACTGATAAACGAAATAAATTAGCGCAAGAACTTTATCAACAAGCTGGATTTAATTCAAATAAGCCGCTTAAGGTAACAATATCATTTTTTAATAATGACATTAACAAAAAAACTGCAATTGCTATTGCAGCAATGTGGAAACAAGTTCTTGGTGTTGAAGTAGAATTAGTTAATCAAGAATTAAAAGCGTGGCAAGTATCTGGCAGTAATGGTGATTTTGATCTTAGAATGAGCACTTGGGGCGCGGATTATAACTTTGTAACCACATACACCCCAAGTTATTTATGCAACAATGGTAATAATCATTCTGGATACTGCAATCCAGAGTATGACAAATTAATTAAACAAGCAAGCATCGAAACTAATTTAGAACATCAAAAACAAATATATCTAACAGCAATTAATATTGTTAACAATGATTATCCAGTTATTCCTTTTATAGAACCAGCACATCAAAGATTAGTAAAACCTAGAGTTAAAGGTTACAAAATAGAGGACAACTATCTAGATAACGTACAAAGTAAATGGTTTTTTCTACAGTAAGCAACGTAATAAAGTGCCAACTAATGTTAAAATCAAGAAATTGGTGACAAACTTACGCTCTTAAATTAACTTATATGAATTAGTATGTTATGATACTGAATTTAATCAGTAAATGGTGCGGAAGAAGAGACTCGAACTCTTACGCCTCGCGGCGCTGGAACCTAAATCCAGTGCGTCTACCAATTTCGCCACTTCCGCTATTTCAAACGAGATACATATTATATACCATTAGCTATACATTTTGCAAATAATTATAATATTTTTGCAATATTTTTAATTAAATTATTTAATTAATTTGTTTATATAGCATTAAATATTGTTCAGCAGATTTTTGCCAACTAAAATCTTTACTCATAGCACATTTTTGAACATTTTTCCAATCACTTTTACGACTATATAACGCAAAAGCACGGCGAATAGCTTGAGTATAAAAATCGGCATCAAAATTATTAAATACAAATCCAGTTGCAGATTTCTCATATAAATTCTCCAAAGATGAATCTGTAACTGTATCAGCTAACCCTCCAACATTTCTTACTAATGGCAATGTCCCATATATAAGACCATATAACTGAGTAAGTCCACACGGTTCAAAGCGTGAAGGAACTAGTATGACATCTCCACCAGCTATCAAACGATGGGCGTGCTCTTCATCATAACCGATTTGTACCGCAATTGACTTTGGATTATGTTTTGCAGCAACTACAAAAGCATCTTCTAATTCTTTATTTCCGCTACCTAAAATTGCTATTTGACCACCGCGATTAATAATCTCAGGTAATGCCTGTAAAATCAAATTAATTCCCTTTTGCTCAGTTAAACGACTTATAACTACAAATAACAATCTATTTGGATTAATTTCTAATCCAACATGCTCTTGTAAACTTGCTTTACATTTAGCTTTCTTTGCTAGTGAGTTACTATTGTACTTATTACTAATTATATTATCTTTACTAGGATTCCATACATCATAATCAACACCATTTAAAATACCATGTAAATCATATCTACGATTTCTTAATAAGCCATCTAATCCGCAACCTTGTTCTGGTGATTGAATCTCAAGTGAATAAGTTTGGCTAACCGTTGTTATTTTATCGCTAAAAAACAAACCTGATTTAATAAATGAAATTTGTCCAAAAAACTCCAAACCATTTATATTAAAAAAGTGTTCAGGCAACTCTAGGTCACGAAATACAGAAGCCGGAAATGTGCCTTGATATGCTAAATTATGAATCGTAAATATAGTTCCAGCAATTTTTTGCCCTGTTGCTATTTCCTGAGCTTTAAGATAAGCAAAAGCAAGCCCAGAATGCCAATCATGACCATGAATTATCTGCGGACGCCAATTAATATCTAAGCCAAGAGCAATCTCTTTAGCTATATAACCAAGTAACGCAAACCGAAGATGATTATCTAAATATGGATTATTATTGCTATCTACATACGGATTATTAGCACGATCATATAATTCATGGGCATCAATAATATATAAGTTAATATTAGTATTTGGTACTTTAGCTTGATAAATCTTGATTTGATGAGCACCAAATTTAGGGCCAATTTCAACAAGTAAAGTTTTATCCTCTGCTTGATTTAGAAAAGCTGGGAAACCTGGTACCAACACTCGAATATCACATCCTAATGAAGACAATGCTAGCGGTAGTGCACCTGTCACATCAGCTAGACCACCAGTTTTTAACAATGGAAACAATTCACTACATACATGAAGGACTTTCATTGACACAACCTTTAATAAAATCTAATAATAGCTACATTTAAATGTAGCTATTCTAAAATTAAATGAAATTATTTTATTTTATCTAACATTTGTTTAGTTACTAGTACTACTTTATTTTTTGAAACATGAAATCGTTCAGCATCAAGTTTAGCATCTTCACCAATTACTGTTCCATTAGGAATAACACAACCTCTATCAATCACCACCTTAGACAAACGACAGTTTTCACCAATAATACTATTAGGCAAAATAACCGCTTGATTAATTTTACATCCAGAATAGATTCTAACTCTTGAAAAAATTACGGTGTGATTAATTTCAGAACCTGATACAATACACCCCCCAGAAATCATTGTATTTTGTATATTGCCGTTATTTCCATCATTATCAGGAACAAATTTAGCTGGTGCTAATTGTTCTTGATGTGTCCAGATAGGCCAATTTGTATCATAAAGATTAAGTTCAGGCATGTTAGATGCAAGATCTAAATTAGCTTCCCAATAAGCGTCAACTGTCCCTACATCTCTCCAATATGGCTCATTATTATTCATTTGTACACAAGACATATTAAATGGATGAGCTAGCGCACGCCCTTCACTTACAACACGTGGAATTATATCTTTACCAAAATCATGAGTAGAATTTGGATTATTGATATCATCATCTAATAGCTTAAATAAATATTGCGAATTAAAAATATAAATTCCCATGCTTGCTAATGACTTTTTAGGATTATCTGGAATAGTTGCTGGAACTGAAGGTTTTTCAATAAAAGAAGTTATTTTACGTTGATTATCAATTCCCATGATACCAAAAGCAGAAGCTTCTTCTACAGGCACTTCAATGCAACCAATCGTACATCCAGAACTATTTAACACATGATCTTGTAGCATTATCGAATAATCTTGTTTATAGATATGATCGCCAGCTAATATTACAATATACTCAGGTGCATATGAGCGAATAATATCAATATTTTGATATACCGCATCTGCCGTACCACGATACCAATGCTCTTCATTAATTCTTTGCTGTGCTGGTAATAAATCAATAAATTCATTTAACTCAGAACGTAAAAAACTCCAACCGCGTTGCAAATGGCGCAATAGCGAGTGTGATTTGTATTGAGTTACTACACCAATACGTCGAATATCTGAATTTAAACAATTAGATAAAGCAAAATCAATAATGCGAAATTTGCCACCAAAATACACGGCAGGTTTAGCGCGATTATCTGTTAATTGATGCAAACGAGAACCGCGTCCACCAGCTAATACTAATGCCATCGCTTGCTTAGTAAGCTGACGCGAATTTAAATTTTGAGTCATCATATTCGCCTTCTTTCAAAAAAATTAACTTATGCTCAAATTATATCAAATATTAATATTTTAATTATTATATATTTTAACTTATTTTAGGTATGTGATTATCCCAATTAATATCCAATCAACAAATTGTCTTACACAAATATTTTTACCTGTAAAAAGCAATAAAATAATAGTATTAAATGCTATAATGTAGCCTATCTATTCATACCATTTAAAATTTACAGGTAAAAAAATGTTTGATAATAAAGTATTGTTAATAACAGGAGGCACTGGTTCATTTGGTAATGCAGTGTTGCGTCGTTTTTTTGATATGAATTTAAAAGAGATTCGTATTTTTAGTCGTGATGAAAAAAAACAGGATGATATGCGTAAGTTATTTAATCATCCAAAAATTAAGTTTTATATAGGTGATGTACGTGACTATAAAAGCGTATTACATGCATGTCGTGGAGTAGATTTTATATTTCATGCGGCAGCTTTAAAACAAGTTCCTTCATGTGAATTTTATCCTCTTGAGGCTGTAAAAACTAATATATTAGGTACTGATAATGTACTTGAAGCTGCAATCCAATCTGGAGTTAGTAAAGTAGTATGCTTAAGTACAGATAAAGCAGCTTATCCAATTAATGCAATGGGCATATCTAAAGCAATGATGGAAAAGGTAATAACTGCAAAATCACGCAATACCCCATCGAATATGATGATATGCACTACCCGTTATGGAAATGTCATGGCATCACGTGGTTCAGTAATACCATTATTTATAAATCAGATTAAATCAAAACAACCATTAACCGTAACAAATCCAGATATGACACGTTTCATGATGACTTTAGATGATGCGGTTAATCTAGTATTGTATGCTTTTAGTAATGGTAATAATGGAGATCTTTTTGTACAAAAAGCACCGGCTTCTAAAGTTGGCGATATAGCATTAGCTATTAAAGAATTAATAGCTGGTGATAGTAGCTATCCTATAAAAATAATAGGTACTCGTCATGGTGAAAAACTATACGAATGTTTGCTAACACGTGAAGAAATGCTATCAGCTATTGATTTGGGCGATTATTTTAAAGTTCCGGCTGATAATCGAGATTTAAATTATGCAAAATATTTTGATTATGGGAATAAAAATTTAGATACAGTTACGGATTATAATTCACACAATACTACACAATTAGATTTATCACAAACAAAAGATATGTTATGCAAACTCAATACAATACAAAAATTAATTAAACCAAAATCAATTGACTAAATCAATCATATAACGCAAGGCACAAATACCTCACACTTGCATTCTATCAACAAGTTATGATAGAATTTGATGTTCCTGCAGTATTCGGGTATTCTCTGCGCACAACACTAATATCATGTGCTC
>DAHXMX010000048.1 GCA_027371515.1 Neisseriaceae bacterium | reverse complement strand
ATTATTGAAAGTGATATTATGTTAGCAAAAAAACTTGAAACACGTCATTTAAATATGATAGCGCTTGGTGGTTCTATTGGTACAGGCATTTTTCTTGCCAGTGGTTTAGCAATTAGCATAGCAGGACCAGGTGGTGCTTTAGCTGCATATCTACTAGTATCAATAATGGTTTTTTTCTTAATAACAAGTTTGGGTGAATTATCTACATACCTTCCCTCAACTGGTTCATTTTGTGAATATTCGGGAAGTTTTGTCAACCCTTCCTTTGGTTTTGCAATGGGTGTAAATTATTGGTTTAATTGGGCTATCACTATTGCAGCTGAAATATCGGCAGCTAATATTGTAATGCAGTTTTGGTTTCCGCATGTTCCAGCAATTGTATTTTCTATAATATTTTTTAGCTTAATACTTGGATTAAATTTATTTTCTGTACGTATTTATGGTGAAATAGAGTATCTCCTATCTATCATGAAAATCTCAGTAATAATAATTTTTATTATTTTAGGTATCGCTATAATTTATCAAACACCTAATTTTGGGCTACATAATTTAACTATTGGCGATGCTCCATTTCATAATGGTATGCATGGATTTTTTGCGGTATTCTTAGCTGCTGGATTCTCTTTCCAAGGTTCAGAATTAATTGGCATCACATCAGGTGAAGCGAAAGATCCTACAAAGAGCATTCCTAAAGCAGTTAAAAACGTATTTTGGCGTCTATTAATGTTTTATATTTTAGCTACATTATTAATTAGTCTATTGATTCCATTTAATAACCCACACTTAGCTGTTGATAATAGCGTTTTAGCAAGTCCATTTACTTTAGTATTTACCCATTATCTAAAAGGTGACTTAGCTGCTAATATACTTAATTTTGTAATCTTAGTAGCTATACTATCTGCAGCAAATGCAAGTATGTATTCAGCAACACGTACACTATGGTATATGGCACAAACCAATCAAGCACCAAAAATATTTTCAAAAATAACCAACTATGGTTTACCGATTAATGCTCTAATTGCAACAGCGTTAGTTGGCTCAACTGTATTTTTATCATCCATGATAGGTAATGGTATATTATTTACCCGTTTAGTTAATCTGTCATCTTCATGTGGATTTATTGCTTGGTTTGGTATCGCACTATCTCATTACTGCTTCCGTAAAAATCATATTAAAGATTTATCGGTTCTTAAATATAAAGCACTACTGTTCCCTATTGGACCTATTTTTTCAATGTTTCTTATCACAATTATTATTTTAGGACAGGGTTATACTCTATGGGGTAACGAGTTTACATTAGTTGGATTTTTTGATGCCTATGGAGCATTATTTATGTTTATATTAATAATGATTTATTACAGATTTTTCAGAAAAAATGGTGATGCTATTTTCGGTCAAACTAGTTAGTATATTTATTTAACTGTACTTATTTAACTATGTTTATTTTACCTAAAATACTTGAGTAATCTTTGCTAAGTTTACTTAGTTTCATTGCTACATCAACAGCTAATTTATCATAAATATCTTTTATTTTATTTTGCTGTAATGTAACTGGTTCTCCATTGTCACACGAGATTCTGATATCAATATTAAGTGGCAATTTAGCTAATAAATCTAAGTTAAATTTATTAGCAAGCTTATCTGCTCCACCTTCACCAAATATATGTTCAATATGCCCACAGTTGCTACAAATATGTGTACTCATATTTTCAATAATTCCAAGACAAGGAATACCTAATTTTTGATACATAGCTATACTTTTCTTAACATCAAGTAATGCAATATCTTGTGGAGTAGTTACTGTTACTACTGCAGTAATAGGCATTTTTTGACACATAGTTAAATGGATATCCCCAGTACCAGGCGGCATATCGATTATTAAATAATCAATCTCACCCCATTTTGTATCTAATAACATTTGATCTAATGCTTTATTTACAATTGTACCACGCCAAATTGCTGGCTGTTCTTCCGCAATTAAAAAACCAAATGACATGATTTTTATTCCAAATTTTTCAAATGGTACAAACATAGCATCTTCAACTTCTGGCTTATAATCACAACCACCGACAAGCCTTGGTACTGATGGACCATAGATATCTGCATCTAATATACCAACATTAGCTCCGTTATTTTTTAATGATATTGCTAAATTAATTGCGGTAGTTGACTTACCAACTCCACCCTTACCTGATGTAACTGCTATAATATTTTTAATATTTTTGATCCTAATAACCCCATCCTTTACTTTATGTGGTATAATGTTACAGTTAAAATCAACTGCTATCTTTTGACCAATTTGAGCACTTAAATAACTCACTAACATATCATGTTGTGTATCACAAGGAAATAAAGTGTTCACAGTTAATTTAATAATATCGCCATCTTGCTTTATAGTGATATTGTTAGTGTCGAGATAAGGGTGATTTATATGTAATTTAGTCATAGTAATCATAAACCTTTTTAGTAGATATAGAGATTATGAATAAAAATATAATTGTAACTTGTGCATTACCTTATGCAAATGGAAACATCCACTTGGGGCACCTGATAGAGCATATCCAAAGTGATATATGGGTACGATTTCATAGAATGCAAGATCATAAATGTTTTTTTATCTGTGCAGATGATACCCATGGTACACCTATTATGCTAAAAGCTGAACAACTAGGTATTAGCCCTGAACAAATGATTACCAAGATACACAGTGAACATTTAAACGATTTTAAAAATTTTGAAATTGAATATGATAACTACTACTCTACTCATTCACCAGAAAGTCAAGAATTAGTATATAAAATTTATCATAACTTACAAAATAATCATAAAATATCAAAAAAAACCATTAATCAACTATTTGATGAAACTAAACAAATGTTTTTACCAGATAGATTTGTTAAAGGTACATGCCCTAAATGTAGGGCGCTAGATCAATATGGAGATAGCTGTGAAGTATGTGGTGCTACATATTCACCTATAGAATTAATTAATTCATATTCAACCATATCAGGAAGCAAGCCAGTAATAAAATCATCTGAACATTATTTTTTTAATTTAAGTGAATGTGTAGACTTTCTTGAAGAATGGTTAAACAACGATAATAGATTACCCATAGAAGCAAAAAACAAAATGCAAGAATGGTTAAATGCAGGTCTCCAAGATTGGGACATATCACGTGATGCACCATATTTTGGTTTTAAGATACCTAATACAACTGACAAATATTTTTATGTATGGCTTGATGCACCAGTTGGATACATGAGTAGTTTTAAAAATTACTGCGATACAAATAATCTTGATTTTGAAAAGATCTGGAATAGTAACGATACTGAGATTTACCATTTTATTGGTAAAGATATATTATATTTTCATGCACTGTTTTGGCCTGCTGTACTTAATTATTCTGGTTATAAAACTCCAAATAGTATATTTGTACATGGTTTTTTAACCATTAACGGTCAAAAAATGTCTAAATCACGTGGCACATTTATTTCTGCAAATACATATCTAACCACAGGATTGTCGCCTACATTTTATCGTTATTATATAGCAGCTAAATCTAGTAATAAAATTGAAGATATTGATCTATCACTAGAAGATTTTGTAGCGCGAGTTAATTCAGAACTAGTAGGTAAATTTATTAATATCGCTGCTCGTAGTAGTTCATTTTTAAATAAATATTTTGTTAATAAACTAACTAAACATATATATAACATTAGTTTACTTGAATTAATTCAAAACAAAAAAACATTAATACATGGCTTATATTTAAATCGTGAATATTCAAAAGCATTAAAAGAGATTATGTTATTAGTTGATGAAATAAATCTCTTTGTTGATAACACTAAACCATGGTTATTAGCCAAAGATGATAATAAGCATGAGGAATTACATCAAATATGTAGTATCTTAATTAATGCTTTTAGATTAATTACTATATATTTGAAACCAATTATTCCAAGTATTGCAAAACAAATAGAAAAATATTTAAATATTAAAGAGCTAAAATGGCATGATTTAGATACAATACTTTATGATCATCAAATTAATAAATATACTCATTTATTAAATAGAATTGATAATACTATGGTAGATAAATTGATTGAAATTAATAATAACAATACAACCGTAACCAAAACACAACAATACGAAGAAATTGCAGAACAAATATCTATTGATGATTTTAATAAAATTGATCTTCGCATCGCTAAAATAATAAACGCAAAACACGTTGAAGGATCAGATAAATTAATCCAGCTAACTCTCGATATTGGTAATGAGATACGAAATGTATTTGCTGGAATAAAATCGCATTATAACCCAAATGATTTAATTGGTAAGCATACCGTAATGATTGCAAATCTTGCCCCACGTAAGATGAAATTCGGTATAAGTGAGGGGATGGTGCTTGCTGGGAGCTTTAATGATAAAAACAGTGGGGTATATATATTACACCCAGATAATGGTGCACAAGCCGGAATGCGTATTAGATAAAATACTAATAAAATATATTCGGTAAGGTATAGTGTAAAACTAAAAATCAACACATACCTTACCTAATCTACTATAATTAATAATTAACAATTAACAACATTAACAGCTAAGCCGCCTAAAGATGTTTCTTTATAATGCATACTCATATCACGACCTGTTTGCATCATAGTTTTAATTACATCATCAAGACTAACCTTGCCTTCTTCATTTTCAAGTAAAGCGAGTTTTGCAATATCTATAGCACGACTAGCAGCAACACCATTACGTTCAATACATGGAATTTGCACTAACCCACCAATAGGATCACAAGTCATACCTAAACTGTGTTCCATAGCAATTTCAGCTGCTTTATCTACTTGAATTAAACTACCATTTAATACAGCAGTTAACCCTGCTGCCGCCATTGAACAAGCAACGCCTATCTCACCTTGACAACCAACCTCAGCAGCAGAAATAGAAGCTCCAAATTTATATAACATTCCAATTGCACCACAAGTTAAGATAAAATCAATTAACTTATCATCGTTGACATTTTCTTCATAACGCACATAATACTCTAAAACTCCTGGTATTGTACCAGCAGAACCATTAGTTGGTGCAGTTACAATACGACTAAACGATGCATTTTCTTCATTCACACCAATAGCAAAAACCATAGCCAAAAGTCTTTGATCATGTAATGAATCTTTAATTTGTGCGTTATTAAGTTTTTTATATAAACCAGGCGCTCTACGTCTTACATTCAAACCACCAGGTAGATTGCCTTCAATAGTAATTCCACGCTGAACTGATTGACGCATTGTATTTATTATTTCTAATGCTTCATTACGAACTTCGGATGGCTCTTTACGTACTAGCTCATTTGCAAAAACTAACTGCGCAACAGTCATATTATTAGTTTTACATAAACTAAATAACTCGCGAGCTGTTTTAAATGGATACGGTATAACATAATCATTTGCACTGTTAGCAGATAAATTATCTATACTATCATCATCAGCAATAAATCCACCACCAATTGAGTAGTAATGCTTTGCAAATAATTGCTTATCATTGATATAAGCAACAAAATACATACCATTAGCATGTTTTGGTAAAAATTGCTCTTTGTGTATTAATAAATCTTGCTGATAATCAAATTTAATCTTAACTACACCACCTAAATTAAGTTGTTTAATTTGTTTAATCTGATCTACACGTGTAATAAAGGTATCTGGATCTACAGTTTTAGGATGCTCTCCACACAAACCATTAAGCACCGCCAGCATCGTGCCATGACCTTCACCCGTTAAAGCTAAAGAACCATATAAATGCACCTCTATGCGATTAAGTTGCATTAATAAACCCTGATCTTTTAGTTTATTTACAAAATCCAAGGCAGCCTTCATTGGACCAATAGTATGCGAACTGGATGGACCAATACCTATTCCAAACATATCAAGTGCACCTAACATAAATCGACCTCATAAAAATAAACCATTCAATCCGTACCATTATACTATATATTTTTATAAATAACAACTTATTGCCAACCAAATTTACGATTATAAAAACCTTTCATAAACTGAATTAATGTTATATAACCTAGAATAATAACAACTAACCAGCCAAAATAAGAAAATGGTAATGCTTCCATATGTACATAATTAGCAAAAGATCCCATTGGTAGACTAATACCAAGCGTAACAATAACTAATGTCATGAAAATTAATGACCACGCTGCACGACTTTGTAAAAATGGAATTTTACGCGTTCTAATCATATGTACCACTAATGTCTGGGTTAATAACCCTTCAATAAACCATCCTGATTGAAATAAAGTCGCTTGAGACACAGTTTGTGCATCATATACATTCCATAAAACCATAAATGTTACAACATCAAAAATTGAACTTAAAGGTCCAAAAAATATCATAAAACTAAATAAACCCTTAGGATTCCATTTTTGCGGCTTAACTAAAAACTCATTGTCTACATTATCAAATGGGATAACAATTTGTGAAATATCATATAATAAGTTTTGAATTAATAAATGAATTGGTAACATAGGCTCAAATGGTAAAAAAGCAGATGCAATTAATACACTAAATACATTACCAAAATTGGAGCTAGCGGTAATCTTAATGTATTTTAGCATATTAGCAAAAGTTTTTCTCCCTTCTTCAACCCCACTTTCTAAAACCATCAAACTTTTTTCAAGTAATATAATATCCGCAGCTTCTTTCGCAATATCAACGGCACTATCAACTGATATACCAATATCAGCAGCACGTAATGCTGGAGCATCATTAATACCATCACCCATAAATCCTACCACATGACCATTTGTATGTAATACATTTACAATACGTTCTTTATGTGCTGGAGTTAATTTAGCAAATACCGTAATATTTTCGGCAAGTTTAGCAAGCTCTTCGTCAGATAATTCATCAATTTCAGAGCCAAGCATCATTCCTTCAACATTAAGCCCAACCTCACGACATACTTTTGCAGTAACTAATTCATTATCACCAGTTAAAATCTTAACCATTACACCATGACGATTTAGTGCCTCAATAGCAGGCTGAGTTGTTTCTTTTGGTGGATCTAAAAACGCAATATATCCAACCAAAAGAAGATTATATTCATCTTTAACAGAGTAAGCTTCTTTAGTTTCAACATAATGTTTAATTGCAACAGCTACCACTC
>DAHXMX010000047.1 GCA_027371515.1 Neisseriaceae bacterium | reverse complement strand
TTATTATTACTTCCACTTACTCTATATCCTAATTTAATAATTTAAACTCATTTCTTCTTTAATTTTAATTAATTTTTCAGCAGCTATCTCCTGTGCTCGTTCTGCACCATCCGCCAAAATATTGGTAATTAAATTATCATCTTCAAGATAAGGACTTGCATTTGCTAAAATCTTTTGTTGCTCTATATCAATTGCTTCAATTAATGGTTTTTTACATTCTAAACACCCTATTCCAGCAGTGACACAACCATTTCTTACCCATTCACAAGTTTTACTATCCGAATATATTTTATGTAATTCCCATACTGGGCATTTATCAGGATTACCAACATCAGTAATTCTAACCCGCGCCGGATCAGTTGGCATACTGCGAATCTTGCGATTAATTGAGTCAATGCCTTCTCGTAAATAAATTACATTATTCGCAGATCTTGACTCGCCTTGTCCATCTAAGCCCAATAATAGATTTGAATTATATATTATTTCCTGCGGCTCAGACATAATCACTTTAGATTTATTTTCTAAAAAAGCAAATAACCGCTCTTGTTCACCCAAAGATAAATTAACTGCATCTGCAAGCAAATAACGCGCCTTATCTAATGCTTCCTCATCTCCTTCTTGCTGATAAGCTGTCAACAGCACTTCATATAAATCAGCCTTTTTTGCGCCTAATTTTTTTATCGATGCACGCGCTTTTTCCTCAAAACCAAATTCACGCCCATATAAATGATTAAATCTTCTAGCAATCTCACGCGTCAACTCAACCCGCGAAACCTGCTCTTCAACAACACCAGCATATTTAGCATCATATAAAAGCATATCAACTGATTGCAATAATGAATAACCAAGCAAACCATAAGTATCTTGATTACTAAATGACATATTATCAATATGTCGATCCTTATCACCTAACTCACGCTCTAACCAACTTAATGGAGTTATCATCGATAATAATAAATGTAACTGATAGTGTTCAGGTATTTGTGATTGAACAAATATAGTTGCTTGAGACGGATCAACTCCAGTTGCAAGCCAATTAATCACCATATCTTTAACAAAAAACTTAATATCCTTAGGGTCAATATATTTGGTAGCTAACGCATGTAAATCAGCTACCATAAAAAAACACTCATGCTCATATTGCCAATCAAGCCAATGTTTAATAATCCCATGATAATGCCCGATATGTAATTTATCGATAGGCTTTATTCCTGAAAATATTCGCGAATATTGATTCATATATAATTACTCACCTATTACTTACCTATTGGATTAAATAAAAAATAAAATCAACTATAGCGCTAAATATCGGCTGAAGAACAAAATTAAACAAGCCAAAAGCCAATAATATCAAAAGAATAATCATCCCATAAGGTTCAGTCTTAGCAAATTTAGTAGCCTCTTTATTAGGTAATACCGAAAACAACATTCTGCCACCATCAAGCGGCAAAATTGGAATTAAATTAATTAACATTAAACTAATATTAATTTGAATTCCAGCTTGTGCCATCAAGCTTAATGGAGTACTAAAAAAATCCGGCAAATAAATAGAAAACCTTAAAATCAAAGCCCAGATTAAAGCCATTGCCAAATTCGCCAATGGTCCGGCAAAAGCAACCCAAAACAAGTTGCGTTTTGGGTTATACAGTCGTCTAAAATTAATCGGCACAGCTTTTGCCCAACCAAAAATAAACCCACCAAGCAACAAACCAATCATTGGGAAAATCAAAGTACCAAATAAATCAATATGTGACAATGGATTTAAGGTCATTCTACCTAAAATCTTTGCCGTATTATCTCCATATTTATTAGCTACATAAGCATGCGCAGCCTCATGAAGAGTTATCGCAAAAATTAAAGGTAACGCATAAACTGCAATTTTTTGTATTATACTTATATCATGCATTAAATAAATCTACTCCTAAAAATTAATTTGCTTAACATATGGCTTTATTATTTCTCTAAATTGTGCCTTTATTCTATCAATTCCAGCTTGGCTAGTAGACTCAAAACGTAAAACCAATACAGGAGTAGTATTTGATGCACGAATTAAACCAAAACCATCTTTATATTCAACCCGCAATCCATCTAAAGTAATAACTTCCAACGAATCAGGAAATTTAGCCGTTTTTTGTAATTTTTCAATAATTTGATGCTGTTCACCTTCTACAACTTGAATATTAATCTCAGGAGTAGTTATCGAATTTGGCAATGCATTTAGTAATTGTGACGGATTTTCTACACGCGACAAAATCTCCAGCATACGCGCTCCTGCATAAACCCCATCATCAGCACCGCTCCAAATATCATTAAAAAATAAATGACCAGACATTTCACCCGCTAATAATGCACCAGTCTCTTTGATTTTCTTCTTAATAAAAGAATGTCCTGTTTTACACATAATTGGCTCGCCACCATTATCTCTAATCCATTGCGCTAATAAACGCGATGATTTAACATCATAAATAATTTTTGCCTTAGGATTTTTTTCCAAAACATCGGCTGAAAATAACATCATTTGTCGATCTGGATATATGATATTACCATCTTTTGTAACAACCCCTAGACGATCACCATCACCATCAAAGGCAAAACCAATTTCAGCGTTATTATTAGCTAAAGCTTCTTGCAAATCCTTTAAATTTTCTGGTTGTGATGGATCTGGATGATGATTCGGGAAATTACCATCTACTTCACAATATAACCCAAGAACTTTAGCACCCATTCTACGATATAATTTTGGCGCAATCTTACCTGCAACACCATTACCACAATCAATAACAACTTGTATTTTACGTTTTAATTTAACTGTAGCTGTAATCTTATTTATATAAGCTTCAGTGATATCAATTTCTTTATAATCAGCAGTTTTGCCGGTAATATATTGTTGTTTTTCTAATCGTTGATAAATTTTCTGTATATCATCACCAGATAATGTTTGACCAGCCAATACCATTTTTAATCCATTATATTCAGGTGGATTATGACTACCTGTTATCATAACACCTGACAAAGAACCTAATTCATAATTAGCAAAATACACCATCGGAGTAGTTACTTCACCAACATTATACACAGGACAACCTGCTGCTAAAATACCGCTAATTAATCTTTTAGCCAAAATTGGACTTGATAACCGCCCATCATAGCCAACAACTAAACCACTAACACGCGCTTCAACCGCCATAGTGCCAAGCACACTACCAATATTTTCCACTACATCAGGTGTAAGCTGTGTCTCGACAATACCTCTAATGTCATAGGCCTTAAAAATACTTTTGATATATTTCATTTCATTTCTACTTTCTTAAATCAGTTTAAATAATAATTATCTTTAGCCAAACTAAACAAATTAAGTTATAATAACGCCTAATTTATAAAATTTTGTAACCCGTATTTTAACATAATTATTTACAATAAAAACCTCTTATTAAATATATGCCAAAAAAAACTCTATCAATTAAATCAGTTTTATATAAAATATTTGTAATTAGTGTTGTCATATATGCAATTCTTATAGCTATTTCTATTGCTGCTACCACATATTTATTTCTCAATTTACCAAATTATAAAACAAAAATCCAAGATTATATATATAAAAATACTGGTTATAATTTAACAATAAAAAACATTGATACCGGATTAAGTAATAACTATTTACCTAGACTTACAATTACCGATGCTAATTTAACCAATCCATTAAATAGCAAAGAGAAATTTCATATAAATAAATTTGAAATCGTAATCTCTCCGGCAAGTATTTGGAATTTAAGTGTAATATTTGACCAAATCAATATTAACGGTACCGAATTAATTTTTGAACATCAAGCTAATGGAGTATTTACTATTAACGGATTAGAGATATCACAAAAACAAAAAGCAAATAAAAAAACCATCGACCTAGAAGATGCAATACTAAAACAAAAAAACATTCATCTCTCGCATATCAACTTAATTTATCTAGATAATAAACTAAATTTACCTAAAATTAATTTACCGGATATTGATATTTCATTTAATAACTCATTTAATCAAAAGCATAATATTAATATGAGTATTGGAAATTTAAATGAATCAAATGATCAATTCATGACACTAAAACTAAACTGGCAAGGAAATAAATTTTCTGAAATAAAAAACTGGAAAACGGCCAATCTTAAAATTCAAACATACCGTAAATCAAATAATGTAATTAATAAAATAACTCAATATCTACCTGGTTCTGATTTCTTTAATGATCTTAATGCACAAACAGCAATTGAAGCGAATTTACAAAATGGACAATTAATAAATTGTTATGCTAACTTTAATATCCGAAACATCCACTATTTTTTACAAAAAACGCAAAATGAAATCAACCTACCGTACATTACAGGAATAATAGACCTACACTTAATAAACAATAGTACCTATTCAATCAAAGTAAGCAATCTAAGTATTTCAAGTACTGAAGGCACTATTATTACTAATCAACAAATAAATGGTAAATATATTATAAATCAAAAAGGTAATTTAAGTCTAAATGATACTAAGTTATCTGGTTTTAATCAGCTACTAAAAATCCTTCCTAATACTAAAAAAATATCATTAGATGGTACTTTGGATATAATGCGTTTTAAATGGATAGGTACAGTAACTAATCCAAAAGATTATAATATTTATCTTAAATTCACTAACCTAGGATTAACCTCACTAGAATCAAAAATCCCAAGTATTAACAATATAAGCGGTGATGCCATAATTAACAAAGAAAACGGCATACTTAATTTAAACCTTAAAAATACCAAAATGGTATATCCAAGTGTATTTTTAATTCCTTATCAATTTAAAAACTTAACTACTAAAATCGAATGGCATAAAAATCAAGAAAGTAATTTAGAAGTAATTCTTAATCCAACTAAGCTTGAGCTTATTGATTTTACGGGTTATGCTTATGGTAAATATACTAGTAATGAAAGTAATATTGGATACTTAAGCTTAAGAGCACATATTAATAAACTTGCAACTAGTAAAGTCGGAGATTATTTACCTCTACAAATCCCAATGAGTGTACATAAATGGCTAAATAATGGATTAATCGGCGGAAACGCTGAAAGTGCCGACTTGATTTTAGAAGGTTGGTTACATGATTTTCCTTTTGTTAAAAATCAAACTGGTAAATTTTATATTGATGCAAATGTCGTTGATGGTAAACTTAATTATGTAGATAAATGGCCGCCATTAGAGCATATTAATGGTAAATTTCAAATCCGTAATGAGTCAATTATAATCCAAACTAATGATGCTTATGTATATAATAATAAAATCAATAAAGCATATGTAATAATACCAGATATGACATCGCACGCAGTGAAACTTCTTGCCGATGGTGAAGCATACGGTGCTACAGATAATTTTATGCAATATTTAAGCAAAACTCCAATAAATAAAATCATTGGTAGAATACCAGATAAAACAGATGCTAAAGGAGATGGTTACTTAACTTTGCATTTAGATATTCCATTTGCTGCACCCATGAAAACAAAAGTTAATGGAACATATAAATTTATTGATAATAACATTAAATTTGATATGCCAATACCCTACTTAACCAATGTTAACGGTATACTTAATTACTCAGAAAAAGGCATAGCAATTAAGCGCATTGAAGCAAAAACTTTAAATTCAGAGGCAACACTAGAAGCAACAACCGATCAAAAAGGTATATTACATTTTGTTGTTCAATCTAAAAACTTAGATTACAATAGTACATTACAACAATATCTACCATTTTTAACTCCAATAATTAACGGCCGCAGCGCAACTACCATTAAATTTGATATTACCAAAAAGGGTTTATTTCTTAATGCAACTAGCAAACTAAATGGTGTAACTATATTAGCTCCTTCACCAATTGGAAAAACTGCAGAGCAAGATTCAGCACTTAATTTAACACTTAAACCTAATCAATCTAAAGGGTTTGATATTGATTATACATTAGCTAATATTATTTATGGTATCACTAAGTTAAATGAAAATGGTTCAATGGATAAAACATTAATCAATATTGGTGGTCCTACACTACCAAATAAAATGCTCAATCAACCTCATTTATTAATTAATTTAACTCAACCAAATACAAATTTATTAGATTGGTTTACCACAATAAGCAATCTTATTAGTAATAAACAAAAATCAAATGTAGCGCAAACTCCAATATATAATGGTAAATTTAGTAAATCTAACCAAATTAATAACAAAATAGCAATATATCCCGCAGAAATATTGGTTAATACTTCAATATTTGATATTGGCAATCTTCATTTACATAATTTTATATCTGATATTCTAGTATTAGATAATCAAGTAGTATTTAATTTAAATAGCAACTTATCAAACGGTTATGGGACATATAAGTATGAAAGTAATATCGTTAATATCCACTTAAATGAATTTAATATATTAGATGTAGTGCAAGATAAAAAAGAATCTAAAACCATTGAATCACAATTAATTAGTCCAAAGCTTCAAGCAAATAAACACGTAGTGAATACACCAAATACGCCTTCTAAAATACCTAACATTAATTTAAATATTAATGATTTATATTATGAAAATATCCGAATTGCTGACTTTAAAACTAATATAACTCAATCAGGTAACGATATTTTAATTAAAAACGGTAAAATTCATAGCACCAATACCGACACAACTTTTAGTGGAATTAGTTATTGCTCAACCTGTAATAATGATCAATCATTTGTAGAGATGGTATTCAATTTAAACATCAAAGATCTAGGACAAATGTTGGCAACAATCGATCAAGGTCTACTAGTAGCAAAAGGTAATGGAAATGTAGTGACTAAAATTCAATGGGATGGTACCTTAAAAGATTTTGACCCATCGCGTTTGATTGCTTCAATTAATGTTGACTTAAAAAATGGTAAATTTTTAAAAGTAAGTACTGGTAGTATCTTTGGTGAAATTTTAGGTATTATTAATCTACAGTCATTTACTAATTTTATCCATTTAAACTTTTCTGAGGCATTTGCCAATGGTTTTTACTTTAACACTTTAAAAGCTAAAGCATATTTACTTAAAAATCAACTAGACATTAAATCTCTATATATGGCTGGTCCACTTGCCATTGTGAGAAGTTATGGATTAATAGATTTAAATAATAAAAAGCTTGATATGTACCTAATAATCACTCCCAAGCTTGATACAAGTATTGCAATTGGTGCTGCTCTTGTAACTATTAATCCATTTGTCGGTATACTAACCTATATAGCTCAATTAGCATTAGGTG
>DAHXMX010000046.1 GCA_027371515.1 Neisseriaceae bacterium | reverse complement strand
AACCAAGTTTTTTGATAAAAAACCTCCATTGACAATTGACAATATAATTTATTTAGATAAGGCTGGTCGGTTTTATATTAAATCTCCTAGTTTTAATTATGATGAAGCATTGTCAGGAGTAAAAGTAATATGGCAAGGTTTAGATTCACAAATTAAGTATAATAAAGATTTTAATGAATTTAACAAGAAATTAACTATTCCTTATTTTGAGTTATCAGTACCAACTAAGGGTAATGTAATATTAAAAAATTTAATCTATTATTCCAACTATTCTATTAGTAAGAATAATATCAAAGTTGGAAATACAGACTTAACCATGAATAAATTAGCAATTAATTGGGAAGAAAGTGTAAATTTTGGTTTTAAATTAGGTAATGTTTTACATAGTTTAACTGGTATTACATCTGTTGAATTATTAAATGGAGCTGATGTTATAGACCCAAGTAGTATTGAGGTTAATAATTTATTATATTCAACTAAAAGTGCTGATATAGATGACTTTTTTTCATCGCAAGCATTAGTACATTTTGATACTTTGACTACTAATGACAAAAAATATGGTCCTTTTAATATGAAGTTTGGCCTTAATCATATGTATTCACCTGCATTTAGTAAATTACTTGATAGTATTGAAAGTTTAGCATTGTTACAAGCTCAAACAGAAAGTGCAGATTTGCAAGAAAAACACAATCAAATTTTTATTAGTGAGTTAAAAAAATACTTTACGCCGATATTTATAAATAGCCCTGTTGCGCAATTAGATGAGTTTAGGTTAAATACACCAAATGGTTTGATTGACATACATGGTATGGCTACTACTAAAAATTTTGAATCTCAAGATATTATAGAACAAAAGAAATTTATGAAAAAATTAGTTGTTGATGTGCATTTTGAATTACCAAAACCTGTATTATCTTATTTATTAGTATTACAAATAAAGTATTTGTTAAGTTCAGGTAATGCGCAGATGGATGCACAAAGTTCGGAAGCATTAACCAAGGTGGTTAATTTATTATTAGATAATCAATTAAATACTTGGCTTAAAAAAGGATATTTAACCAATAAAAATGATATTTTATCAACTAATGTAAAAATAGAGAGTGGTATTTTATTTTTAAATGGTAATGCGACTAATTAATGTGAAAAGTAATAATTTATTTAGTAATTATAATTTTAAGCATTTATTTGGCATTCAAAGCTTAGCTGCGATGAATGACAATATTATAAAAAACAGTTTAATTATTGTTATTACTTATTTTGGGCTGAATTTTTTAGGTTTGTCAAAAGAGCAGTTAGTTACTTTTTCATTATTTCTGTTTGTATTGCCGTTATTTTTATTTTCATCATATGCTGGTAAGTTAGCTGATTATGGTGATAAAGTTAAAATAATACGCTTTATGAAAATATTTGAAATCATTATCATGATATGCGCTTGTATCGCGTATTATTATGAAAATGCATTTTTAATGTTAATCTGTATTTTTTGCTTAGGATTACATTCTGCAATATTTGGTCCAATTAAATACTCAATCATTTCTCAATATTTGCCTAAATCTAAAATTGTGTTAGCTATTGGCTATATTGAGTTTGGTACTTTTGTTGGTATTTTATTAGGTCAGTTAATTGGTACTTGGTTTATGGTGATTGATTGGCGATGGTTTATGATGGGTATTGCTTTAATTTCATCTTGTATTGGCTTGTATTCAAGCTACAGGCTTAAGTATGTACCTGCTTTATTAGATAAACAACCTAAATATTATATTAATCCATTTAAAGATACTTATTTAGCATATAAATTTGCAGTTAATAATATTTATTTAAAGAAAAATTTGCATGCTATATCTTGGTTTTGGGCTTTTGGTGCTATTTTTACTACCCATTTAGTTATATTCATTATGTTATATTTATGTAATGATGGTAAAGCATATAGTATTATATTGATTGCTTTTACTCTTGGGATTGGTTTAGGATCGGTTATTTGTGCTAAATTATCTAAGGGTATGGTAATACATAAATATGCACTATATGGCGGTGTAACGGTATCTATTGGTGTAATGGCATTATTATTCTATAATTCATATCAAGTTCCATCAAGTAATTCACTTGAATATTTCTTATCCCATAAAGGTATTGTTGATATTGTTATTTGTTTTATCATTGGTAATGCTTGTGGAATGTATTCAGTTACTGCATATGCTGAATTACAATTACTATCTCCAGATTCGTCGCGTTCGCAAATTATTTCAGCTAATAATATTTTAAATTCATTTTATATGACTGTTGCATCTATAATTAGCGGTTTAATGCTTTTAATAATTAATGTTTGGTGGTTATTTTTTATTTTGGCAATTATTAATGTATGGGTTGTTTATCGCTATTATCTATTTAATCGCAAAGATGCTATTAATATTAATTCTTAGTTTCAAATGCACGATAAACAATTACTCTGCCTGTTGACTTTAAATTAATATATTCTTTTGTTGCTTGGTTTAAAGTACCTAGATTTAAATATTCAAAATGCATATTGTTTAACGGCCATTTTAACTCTTGACAACTAAGACTAATATTTTGTTCTAAGGTAAAAAAGGATATTTGCTGCTTTGGTATTGTTTTAATTATGTTATTACCAGTATGACAGACACTAAAGACACCATAATTACTTAACATATATATATGGCTAAACTCTTTTGCTGCTTGATAAAAAATAGCCAAATTAGCAATACTGTGATCTTCACGTAATCCGCTGGCACTATAAATTACAATTTGTTGTACATTATGACTTTTTAAATAGTAAATTGCTTTACTTAAATCGTTGCTATTTTGTTCTTCTATTTTGATTACATTGTATTGTGATATTATTGAATTTGATATTGAATCGCAATCACCAATTACTACATTTGGGGTGATATTGTGTTTAATAAGGTTATTAATTGCACCATCACAACACGCTATATATGCTGAAGATTTTAATTTATTAATTAATATTGGGTTGGTAACGAATTCACCATTAGCAACAATAGCTACAGTAGGTAATTCAGATACTAATTGACTAATTTCATGATTATTCATGGTATTTTATCTAACTCAGTCAATTTAAAGCGTGGTTTAACATTAAATTTATAATCATATTTCCGCAGGTTATAACGAATTGCTCCCGCAATTGCAATCATGGCTCCATTGTCGGTACAAAATTTAAGTGGTGGATAATATGTTTTTAATTGAGAGATTTTATCAAATTTATTTCGTAATTTCAAATTACTGCTTACTCCACCAGAGATTACTACTTTTTTAATACCAGTAATTTTAGATGCAAGCTCAATTTTACTAACTAAGACATCGGTTATAGCTTCTTCAATAGATAGTGATAAATTAGCCTTAGTGGCTTCATCTAATATTGTTTGATTTTTCGTAAGTGTATTAATTAAAGTTAGCACCGCTGTTTTTAATCCTGAAAAACTCATTTGTAAATCTTTACTATGAAGCATTGGGCGTGGTAGATTATAAATATCATGTTTTGCTTTTAAAGCAAGCTCAGCGATATATTTACCACCAGGATATGGCAATCCTAACATTTTAGCTGTTTTATCAAATGCTTCACCTGCTGCGTCATCAAGTGTATCACCAATTAATTCATATTCTCCGATTTGAGTTACTTTAATAATCTGACTGTGTCCACCTGAAACTAGTAGCGCAATAAATGGCGCTTCTATGTTGTCATCAGATAATAACGTGGAAAGTAAATGTCCTTCCATATGATGAATTGGTATTACTGGTATATTAAGTGCATAACCAATGCTTACAGCAACACCACTACCTACTAATAACGCTCCATTAAGACCAGGTCCATTGGTATATGATATTGCATTAATATCTGTTTTATTTATATTTGCTTCTTTAATTGCTTCATCAATTAGTGGGATAATTCGTTTGATATGATCACGAGAAGCCAACTCTGGCACTACTCCGCCATATTCTTGATGTAGTGGAATTTGAGTATATATTTTATTAGCAATTAATCCATTTTCGTGAGAATAAATTGCAACTCCAGTTTCATCGCATGAAGATTCTATACCTAATATTATCGCCATAATGCCTCTCGTTTAATAAACATTATTATAACACATGATTAGCTAGTAAATCTTTACTTATGTAAAAGTAAAAATAGATACTGGAGATTTTGATTAAAATAATTTAAAAAATTGCAAATTGGTAATATGCTGTGTTATTATGGTGTCATAATGAATAGCTTAGCTACTGTATAAATAATATCTAGTTACCCTTAATTGGTTCAATACTGAATTATTTGCGTAATTGTGTGTTTGGAAATGTGTTAATTGTAAGATAAGGGATTTAATTATTATGTCTAAAGTTAATAAATCAAATAAATTTCAATTATTAAGCGTTGTTTTGCTCGGTATCGGTATTTATGGTTGTCATGCTGGTTCTCATGGTAATAATTCACCTACGCCTACGCCAACCCCTACACCTACACCACCATCAAACTAAACTTACGTATACATTACTAATTCTTATAACAATAACTATACTCAATGTAGCGTAACTACATCTGGTCTTATTGAGTCTAATACATGTGTTAATGTTACCCCTTTTGAATCAGGAACAACAACACCATTATTAAGTGGCCCAAATGGAATAGCGTTTAATGAAAGCTACGCATACATTACCAATTTTAGCAACAGAAGCTATACTCAATGTAGCGTAACTGCATCTGGTATTGAGTCTAATTCATGTGTTAATGTTACTCCTGAATCAGCATCATTAGATGGCCCAACTGGAATAGCATTTTATGCGTTACCTTAATTTAACAATAATGTGAAGCTAATTAACAATAAAACAAGATCTAGCTTAGGTCTTGTTTTTTAGTAAAAACACTTGAAATAAATATTTATTTTTGCTATAATTACTAGCTTACTATATCAATGGGTGGTATAGTAGTTAATTTAACCTTTCTCTTGTTAAAATAAGCATGGCGAGAGATATTTAAACCAAAAGGAAAATTCATGCGTCATTATGAAATAGTGTTCATGGTTCACCCAGATCAAAGTGAACAAGTTGGACAAATGGTTGAAAAATATAAAAAAATTATTTTAAGTAACCAAGGTAAAATACATCGTTTAGAAGACTGTGGTCGTAGGCATTTAGCTTATCCGATAGATAAATTGCACAAAGCTCATTATGTTTTAATGAATATTGAGGCTGATAACAAAATTATTGATGAATTAAGTCATGCATTTAAATTTAATGATGCTGTGATACGTAATTTAATTACTGTTAAAAAAACAGCAGTTACTGAGCCTTCAGTGTTTATGAAAGATGAAAAAGCCAAATCATTATTATAAAACAATATGATTTGATTAATTTAAAAGTGTATTAATGGAGCTATGTAATACTGTAGTTATTAGTGGGGTTGTTAAAAAGATATACCCAATACATTATTCTCCGTTTGGAGTGTGTGTACATAGATTTGTGTTAGAACATAAATCAGAGCTTATGGATAATAATGTGAGGCGACAAGTTAACCTTAGTTTATTTTGTTTGATTTTAGATGTTAAAGAAAGTCAAATCAGGCAAACCACTGAGGGGAGTTTAGTCAAGTTAAAAGGATATCTAAGTCAAAACATGAAAGCTCAAATAGTAATGCATGTAGCTTTAGTTGAAAATTTAAAAAAGGAATAATAATGTCACGTCAAACAGTTAAAAGAAAAAAATTTTGCCGTTTTAGTGCAGAAAAATTTACTGAAATAGATTACAAAGATGTAGATCTATTAAAAAGTTATATCACTGAAACTGGAAAAATCATTCCATCCCGTATAACAGGTACTTCAGCTAAGTATCAAAGAATGTTAGCGACTGCTATTAAGCGTGCTAGATTTTTAGCTTTAATACCATATTCTGATCAACACTAAAAGGGGTAGTAAATGAGAGTTGTTTTATTAGAACGAGTAGCTAATTTAGGTGGTCTTGGTGATATAGTTGATGTTAAGAATGGCTATGCACGTAATTTTTTAATTCCATTTGGTAAAGCTAAACGTGCAACTGAAATAAATTTAAAAGAATTTGAAATTAAACGTGCAGAATATGAACGTTTACAAACAGATATCTTAGATAATGCTAAATATCGTCATTCTAAAATTGATGCCCAAGTATTTACTATAGTTGCAAAAGCAGGCGTTGATGGTAAATTATTTGGTTCAGTTAATTCTTTTGATATCGTGAATGCAGTTAAGCAAACTGGTATAGAAATCAAAAAATCAGAAGTTATGTTACCAAATGGTCACTTTAAAACTATTGGTGAATTTGATGTTACTATCATGCTACATCATGATATAAAAGCTGTAATTAAATTGAATATTGTACCTGAAGCTTAATTTAGATATTTAATTTACTGTTTATAAAAACACTTTGCTAGTTGATCTAATTAGTGAAGTGTTTTTTTATTTGACAATGTGAATAATATAATATATAATGGCGTCTGTAATTATTTATCATGTCAAGTAATTATACTTTTTTGTTTCTTCCTTTAATAAAATAGCATGTTTGTAAAAACATGCTATTTTATTATCTAACACGGGCTGTAGAAACCTCTCTCCATATAGGTAGAGACTTAAGGCATGTTGAATTAAAGCAGTCATCATCGGCTTTTTATGGTAGGGTGGGGATGTTAAATTAAAAATTCCAACCATGTAAAAGTAGTAAATTATTAACAATATATGACCTAGGTACTACCATACCACTAATAGCTGGATAAAATAAAATAAAGAATAAACCATTAATTATCACAAAAGCATATGCTATATAATGTAATCTATTATCTGCACTTTTAAGTAATTTATCTATTAGATAAGTATAGCCAAGAATTAAAAATGGTACTGTTGGATAAAAATAATAAATAAAGCTAATTCTAGTAATAATAATATATGGTATATATTGTGAACATATCGAAAGTAGAATAAATCCAGCTTTGTAGTCGCATGTTTTCATATATTGATAAATTAGATAAATAACCAATGGTATCATAGGCCAAAATATCGCTGGATTACCAATAAATGCTATTGAGCTAGATAAATTTGTTGTATTATCCATCCAATAATAAATTGACATTGGTTTAAGTAGTAGCGGCCAGCTCCACCATTTTGATGCATATGGATGTGTAGCATTGGTTAATCCATCTATTTGATAGTGTTTCATTTCGATGAATTTATTAATGGTAAAATTAATTATATCAGTGGAGTGCATACTGTTTGCGTATGGTATGTAGCTTAATGTATATATAGTTAATGGTATTACAATAAAAATCAAACCTAACTTGGCTAGCATTATTATAGATTGCTTAATTGTTTGAGTATTTGTAATAAATTCATAGTAAATAATAACTATTA
>DAHXMX010000045.1 GCA_027371515.1 Neisseriaceae bacterium | reverse complement strand
AATTAATAAGTTGTTGATAGTATAATATTAGTTTTATTATATTATCGCTCATATTTTGTATTGCTTGACGTATATTTATAAATTCTAACTTATGTTTTTTAAATTCTAGCATTAATGGATTATTAATTGTAGCTACAAATAGTTTATTATCGCTATACATAGTGGTAACAAATCGCTTTAGAGTAGCTAAATCCTCAGAATTGGGTAGCATGATGATATCTTTAACGCGTTTAATTAAGATATCATGCTTATAAATAATAATATTAATCACGCAGTAACTCGTTTATAGATACTTTGCTGCGAGTTTGTTCATCAACTTGCTTAACTATTATTGCAGCATATGTACTATGTGTATTGTCTGCACTTGGAATGCTACCTGCTACTACTACTGAATATGGTGGAATATAACCGTAAGAAATATTTTTAGTATTACGATTATATATTTTAGTAGATTTACCAATAAATACACCCATTCCGAGTACTGATCCAGTACCAATAATAACACCTTCAACCACCTCGCTTCTTGCTCCGATAAAACAGTTATCCTCAATAATTGTCGGATTAGCTTGTAATGGTTCTAATACACCACCAATACCAACTCCTCCTGAAATGTGTACATTATTACCAATTTGAGCGCATGAGCCAATTGTTGCCCAGGTGTCAATCATACAATTAGTACCTACACTAGCGCCAATATTTATATATGACGGCATTAGTACAGTATTTCTGCCTATAAATGCCCCACGACGAACTATAGCGCTTGGTACTACACGTATTTGTTCTTGTTGAAAGCGACTAGCGTTATAATTAGCAAATTTTAATTCTAATTTGTCATAAAATTTTGTATATTGACCATCGGAAAGTTGATTATTATATAATCTAAATGATATTAAAATTGCTTTTTTAATCCAATCATTAGTAACCCATTTATTGTTGCCTAATTGTTCTGCAACACGAATAGAGCCGCAATCTAGAGCATCAATAACAGTTTTTACTGCAAATTGTAAATCTTGATCTTCTTTATCTAATTCTTGAATTTTATTAAATCTATCTTCAATTATATTTTGTATTTGACGCATAAAGTTATCCTTATTATAAATTAATAAATTTTAATTATTTTTTAGAATTACCAAACTTATTAATAGTTTCGCTATGACGTATATTGTCTTCAGTATGTTGATAGCGCATTGTGGTTTCAAGTAAACTATGTCTTAGATTTTCCTTAACTATTCTAATATCAATACCTGCATCAACTTGATGAGTAGCTGATGTATGACGCATCCAGTGAGTAGATACACGTTTAATAACATAACTTGCTGATGGATCTGTGTGTTGTAAGCTGTCTGCTATATTTCTACATGTATCCTTAATGGTCTTATATAACATAGAATCAGATATACCGGTTAAGCGACCATTGCTTAGTTTGATACTGTTAACTAATGCTATGTGTGTTTCAGAGCGGTTTGGAAAATCACTTAAGCCAAGATGTTGCCTATATTCAATTAAAGCGCTAAGTAAATCTGGAGTAACTGGAATTTCACCATATTTATTTCCTTTACCAATCACTGCTAGCCACCATTTACCATTTTTATAAATAAAATCAGACATGAGTCCATTGCATATCTCACTTCTGCGACACCCTGTATAATATAGTAGATTAAATATCCATTTTGTGCGCTTATAGCGTGCCTTAGCATGTGCTGTATTTTGTGGCATTTTGTTAATTTGTTGTATTATATAATCCCATTCTTTATGAGTTAAGTAGCGTTCGATATTTTTATTTATTGTTTCAAGGCGTGCTGATTTACGCTTGATTAAGCGAAATGGATTAATAGATAGATAACCGCTTTGAATAAGATATTCATACATTGTAGTAAGTATTTGTAGATTTAGTTTGATACTACTTGGTGCTAAACCTTTAACAAATGGTTTCCACTCTGGATTGCCACGAGCAACAGCTGGTCCGCACCAGTATGATTTAGGACTTGGGTTTGCCAAAAAATCTTGATAATCTTGTATGTCCTCACGTGTTATGGATGATAGATTTTGCTGATGTTCTATTGCCCACATAATAAAACGTTCTGCAGTTTGCTTATATGACACAAAAGTATTAGGACTATTAATAAACTCATTTAGCCATATTTTGATAGCATCAATATCATTATCTGCTTTAATACTCTTTTCTTGGCTTAAATTATCTAGTTGACTAGCAATATTTTGAATTATAGTTAGTTTATTCATTTTTTTTAAATTTAAATTTAAGAAAATATATAATACTTAGTACTGTAATCCAAATTGGTGTTACATATACACATGTTTTCATATCATCCATTTGAGTCATAACCATAGTTACTAAAATTAAAAACATTAAAGCAAATATATTACTGTAAGGAAATAAAATAAGTTTATAGCTTAATTGCTCATTACTTTTTTTTATTCTAAAAAATATTTGGGTTATCAAAATTAAAAACCATACTATTAATATTGCACCAGTTGTAACTGTTAATAAGTACATGATTGCTTTTTCAGGAAATATATAATTTATTATTACAGCAATAGTAATTGCTGAACTAGTGGCTAATACTGCAATTTTAGGAACATGATTTTTAGTTAGTTTGCTTAAACTATGTGGTGCATGTTTATTAATGGATAAACTATATAACATTCTGGATGATGCATATAAACAACTATTAAATGAAGATAGCGCAGCGGTAATTACAACTATGTTCATAATAATGGCAGCACTTTTAAAACCAATTAATCTAAAAACATCTACGAATGGACTAATATTATCACTTAATTTTTCATATGGATAAAGTAGTATTATAACTAACATAGTAAGAATATAAAATATTAATATTCTAAATATGGTGCCATTAATTGCAATCGGGATATTTTTCTGTGGATTTTTAACCTCGCCAGCTGCAATACTTATAAATTCAGATCCACCAAATGCGAAAACCACTATTACTAGTGAAACTAAAAAACCTTTTAATCCACCGTGAAATAGCATATTTAGATGTTTATATTGATTCAACTCATTATTAGTAAATTCATGGCTAGTATTACCATTAAATATAATAAGATATGCTGCAAATATAATCATTAGTATAATAGCAATTATTTTGATTCCAGCAAACCAAAATTCAAATTCAGCAAATGTTTTTACGCTAATTAAGTTAATCAGAGTAAAAAATATTAAAATAATCGCACATAGTATCCAGTGTGGAATTCCAAGAGTAAAAAAGTCAAAAAACACTGTAACTGCAGTTAATTCGGCCATACAAACAACAGTATATTCAAACCATGCACTCCATCCAGAAATAAATCCAGCATAATTACCGACATACTCATTAGCGTACGCACTAAATGAACCAGAGTTTGGATTATATACTGTCATTTCTCCCAAAGCACGCATAATAATATAGATAATTAATCCACCTAAAATATAAGATAATATTATAGATGGGCCAGTTAATTGAATTGATTTTGCTGAACCATAAAATAATCCTGTACCAATAACCCCACCTAGTGCAATCATTTGTAAATGTCTATTTTTTAGTTTGTGTTCTAAATTGTCTTGCATTTTTTAAGTCTTTGTTTGAATAACATAGTTAAATATATTTACTGGCTTTATAACTAATAACTAAACAGCATAGCCAAATTGGCGCTATGTATACAGCAGTTTTCATAGATTCCATATTACTCATGGCAATAATGATGGTAATAAAAAATATTAATGCTATATATGAAGAGTATGGATATAATGGCATTTTATATTGAATATTAGTTGCTTTTTTACGAAAAGCAAATTGAGTAATTAATATAGCAATCCAATTTACTATGGCAGCAACTGTTGCCAAAGATAAAAGTACAGCAAATATTTGCTTAGGATATAAATAATTTAAAACAACTGTCAAGAAAATACACAAAATAGATGTTAAAATAGCAACATTTGGTACTTTATTGTGATTAAGCTTTAACAATATTTTTGGTGCATTGCCTTGTTCTGATAGATTATATAGCATACGTCCTGTTGCATATATTCCGCTGTTAAATGAGGATAGAGCTGCAGTTATTGCGATAATATTCATTAGCATTGCTGCTTTATGTATGCCTATTTTAATGAATACATCTACAAATGGACTAGTATGATGATTAATCATGTTCCATGGATAAAGGCACATTATTATGAATAATGTTAGAATATAAAAGATTAATATTCTAAAAATTACACCATTAATTGCTAAAGGAATATTTTTTTGTGGGTCATCTGCTTCAGCAGCGGTAATACCAACTAATTCAGTGCCACCAAAAGAAAATACCACTACCACAAAAGATAACAAAAATCCTTTTAAACCATTCCCAAAAAAATTACCATGTGACCAAATATTTGCTATATTTGATTTATCTGTTGGCATAAAAATAATTAAATAGAAACCAAAAATAATCATGCTAATGATAGTGACGACTTTAATTCCAGCAAACCAAAATTCAAACTCACCAAATATATTTACTTTATTTAAATTAATTAAAGTAAATATAACTAATACGATTAAAGTAATGGTCCAATGCTGTGAGTTTGGAAACCAATAATCAAAAAGCATTGCTGTTGCAGTTAATTCAAGCATAGATACTATAATATATAAGAACCAGTAATTCCAACCACTAATAAAACCAGCAAAATTACCGATATATTTATAGGCATAATAACTAAACGAGCCTGGATGTGGCTCATGCACTGTCATTTCACCTAAAGCACGAATAACCCAGTACATAATTATTCCACCAATTAGATAAGCAAGAAGTATTGAAGGTCCCGTTAGACCAATCGATTCACCAGTACCAAAAAATAATCCTGTACCAATAGCACTACCTAATGCAATCATTAATATATGTCGAGTTTTTAATCCATGAAGTAATTTATTATTTGTCATTATATAAACTTTTATCAATATTTAGGAAGGGGAATATTGGTTCGCAAATATTATTAGGTATTGGATGATTGATACCAACTCTAATATGGCGATAACCTTCATTTAAACGATGAAAGTCACTACCAACACTACCATATAAATTGGTATATTTAGCTAAATTAGCAATATAGAATGCATCATCGAGTGTATGTGATGAGCTAATGACTTCTATTGCACGTCCACCATATTCTTTAAATTCGCTGATTAAGTTAAGTAATTTAGTGCGAGTGAATTTATAGCGACATGGGTGAGCAATTACTGCAATACCTCCACTATTTATTATCCATGATACGGCATCTTTTAAGCTTGCCCATTTTTGGGCAACATAAGCAACTTTTCCTGGGGCTAAGTATTTATCAAATGCTTTACCTTCTTTGGCGTATCCATTATCAGTTAAAAATCTTGAAAAATGAGTTCTACTTAGAGCAAGCTTATTATCACAATATTGCATCGCACCTTCTATGGCATTAGGTATTCCAATTCTAGCTAATTTCTGTGATATTTTTTCACCACGATGGTATCTCTCCATTCTAAGTGCATGTAAATTATCTTTTAAATTTTGATCTTCTTCATTAATATTTAATCCAACAATATGAATTAAATTATTATTAGCCCAAGTAACAGATATTTCAACTCCGCTAATTAAATTTATTCCAATTTGTTGCGCATAATGCTTTGCTTCCAATATACCATCTACTGTATCATGATCAGTGAGAGCTAAGTATTTGCTACCATTTGCCAAGGCGGTATCTAAAACAAATTGAACTGAATGAGAACCATCTGAATACGTTGAATGACAATGTAAATCAATTGGTATTTGATTTATGTTTTTTGTGTTGTTAGTCATTGTCATTCCTTATGTCTTTTGTATTAGTAATTAAGAGTTTTGAAATGAAATTTCTTTAGCTCTATTATAGCAAGCAACCATAGCATTTGCTACAATTTCTTTAAAATTTTTTGCCTCAAATACTTTAATCGCTGCAGCTGTTGTACCTTTTTTAGATGTTACATTATGTCTTAATTCATTAATAGTAAGATCTTTTTGATTTTCAACCATTTCAACAGCACCTTTAAATACATCTAAAGTAATTTGCTTAGCTGATATTGGATCAAAATTAAATATCTCAACCGCAGTTGTAATCATTTGCTCCATTAAATAGTATACATAGGCTGGTGCACTACCTGCAGTTGCTGTTATTTTATCGATAAAATCTTCATCATTAAAAATATATGTTGAACCAATAGTTGAAAATATATTTTTAATAAATTCTTGACAAGTTTTGGGTACTTGATTATTAAAATATAATCCAGTAACACCTTTTTTTAGCATAGCAGGAGAATTAGGCATAGCACGTGTAATGCTTTTTACCTCTAACCAATTGGTCAATGTTTCTGTAGTAACTCCTGACATGACTGTGATAATATTACTTTGTTGAACCAGATATTTAATAGTTTTGCATGTTTCTTTAGCATCTTGTGGTTTGACTGCAAGTATTACATAATCATTATGAGTTGTTGTTATATTTAATTTTGCACTAAATGTAATGTGTGGGTATTTGTTTTCAAGTAATTTACGTTTTTGTTCATTACGTTGTATAACATAAATATTTGTGTGATCTAATCCAGAAAATATTGCTTCTGCTATATTACCACCACCAATAAAAAAAATGCGTTTTGAAATATCTGACATATAAATTTATCTTTCAATAATTAAAGTTTTGATACAATACTGTAATGAGTAAGTTATTATACAATATTTCTTCTATATATGGATATATAGAAATTACTGTAAGTGCTGTAAGTGTAATTTTAAAAAGGAGGATTACTTATGCAAAAATATAAAATATTAGTTATGGGTGCAGGTAGAATTGGTATTACAGTTGCTACATTATTAAATAGTTCAAATGATTATGAGGTGTATGTAAGTGACATTAAAGAGCCACAAACTATTCCAGAAATTAAACATAATCCTATAAAGTTTGTAATTTGTGATATGAATAAACCTGAGGCAATCAAGAAATTTATCCAAGAAAACTCTATTCAAGCTGTCATATCATGTTTACCTTATCATTTAACTATTGAAGTGGCAAAAATTGCTGCACAATGTAATATTCATTACTTTGATCCAACAGAGGATGTTGCAACAACTAATTTGGTGATGGAACTTGCAAAAACCAGTAATTCTACATTTGCGCCTCAATGCGGTTTGGCGCCTGGTTTTATTAGTATTGCAGCTAATTCATTAATTGATGGATTAGATGAAATTGATTCGGTAAAAATGCGTGTTGGAGCATTAACTCAAAGTACAAGTAATTCATTAAAATATGCATTTACATGGTCAGTTGATGGCGTTGTGAATGAATATATTCATCCATGTATTGTTTTAGCCAATGGTGAAAAAACTCTTGTTCCAGCATTAGATGGTATTGAAAGCATTACTATAGATGGTGATCTGTATGAAGCCTTTTATACATCA
>DAHXMX010000044.1 GCA_027371515.1 Neisseriaceae bacterium | reverse complement strand
TATTCATGCAATGCTTCATCTTTATCAGCTAATGGTTTGATGATAGATTTTTCTAAAAATAATATTACTCAAGATACACTTGAGTTGTTATTTAAGTTGGCAAAATCACAGAATTTAGATAATAAGATAAGTGATATGTTTAATGGTGTTAAAATTAATAATACCGAAAAACGTGCAGTTTTACATACTGCATTACGCTCACCAGAAAATCAAAGTTTAATATTAGATAATAACAATATAATAAATGATATTCACCATGAATTAAAGCGTATGCAAGATTTTAGCCAGAAATTACATAATGGAACACATCGTGGTTATACTGGTAAAATCATTACTGATATCGTTAATATTGGTATAGGTGGGTCAGATTTAGGACCAGTTTTAGTGTGTCAAGCCTTAAAACCATATCATAAAGCTGGCCTTAATATACATTTTGTATCTAGTGTTGATGGTTATCAAATCTATGATATATTAGCGACACTTAATCCTGAAACAACTCTATTTGTTATAGCATCAAAGACATTTACTACTCAAGAAACCATTACTAATGCCATGACAGCAAGAAAATGGTTTTTAGATAAAACTAATAATGTTGATGCAATTCAATTACATTTTGTGTCATCTTCAACTAATGCTGATGCTGTTCGACGGTTTGGCATTAATTTAAATAACATGTTTCAATTTTGGGATTTTGTAGGCGGACGTTATAGCCTTTGGTCAGCAATAGGGTTACCTATTATTTTATATATCGGTTATGATAATTTTAATCAATTATTAGCTGGCGCAAGAGATATGGATATTCATTTTGCTAATACAACTGATTATTCTAAAAATTTACCGATTATGCTTGCATTAATTAGTTTATGGTATATTAACTTTTACAATTATACTACTCAAGTGATTTCACCTTATAATACTCGTCTTACTCGTTTTCCTGCATATGTACAGCAGCTTGAAATGGAAAGTAATGGTAAATCAGTGACTAAAGATGGTGATTTAATTCCATATAAAACATGTCCTGTTATATGGGGTGATAGTGGGATTAATGGTCAACACGCTTATTATCAATTATTACATCAAGGTACTAGTATATTTCCAATGGATATTATTTTAGCTTTATCTGATAAATATAGTAATAAAGAGCATAATCAAATATTACAGGCTAATGCTATTGCACAAGCCGAAGCATTTATGATGGGTAAAACAACTCAAATGGCTTATAATGAGTTAATTAATAATGGTGTTAGCAAAACTGAAGCAGAGTTTTTATCTAAACATAAGACATTTAGTGGTAATCGTCCGAGTAATATGATTTTATTACCTGAAATATCGCCTTATTATTTAGGTAATTTAATTGCATTATATGAGCATAAAACTTATGTTCAAGGTGTAATTTGGGAGATTAATTCGTTTGATCAATGGGGAGTTGAGTTGGGTAAACAATTAGCAAAAGTAATATTGAAAGATATTCAATCAACAAATATATCTAGCCATGATAGCTCAACAACAAATATTATAAAGCAATGTATTAAATCATGAAAAATTTGAGTGTGAAACAAAAACAATATTTAAAAGGTTATGCTCATAATCTTAATCCCGTAGTTACAATAGGAGATAAAGGTTTAACTTCTGCTGTATTAAAAGAAATAAAACTAAATTTAAGTGCTCATGAGTTAATTAAAATTCGAGTTTTAGGGGATGATAGAGAATTAAGATTACAATTAATTGATGAAATATGTCATAAAACGGAGTGTCATTTTGTTCAACATATTGGAAAATTAATCGTAGTATATAAAGCAAATGATAAAAAGAAAAAAATAAATTTGGTTAATATAAAGTAGGTGTATTTAATGGCAAAATATAATGTTGCTGTATTGGGTTTAGGTGCTATTTTTAATAGACACTTAAGTGCAATACAAAATAATTCAGATATGTATAATTTAGTTGGAGTTTATGATCCAAAAACTGATTTAAAAGTTAAGTATAGTAAAGAATTAAATGTTATTGCTTATCAATCAGAAGATGAGTTGTTTAATGATTTAAATGTTAATTGCATTATTATTTTAACTCCTAATAATCTACACTTTGAACAAGCTTATCGTGCGATTAGGTTGAAACGTGACGTAATAATGGAGAAACCAGCTACATTTACCAAATCTGAATTAGATATACTTTGTAATCACGCATTGAATAATAATGTCAATATATTTGGTGTATTGCAAGTAAGGTTAAATCCTACAGTACAAATAACAAAGCAAATTATTGAACAAAATATCTTAGGTGAGATTCGCGGAGTTAGTCTAGTGCAACGCTGGCAACGACCTATTGATTATTTTGTCGGATGGCGCGGAACAATGCAAACTGGAGGTGGTATACTACGCGAATTTGGTATTCATTATCTTGATGCTATGCAGTTTATTTTATCTAAAGTACCAAATGTAGTTGCTGCAAATGGATTTAATACAAAATTTAAAAATACGGATGTCAATGATACTATATATGCTTTACTTGATTTTGGTGGTTTTGGTGGTTCGGTTGAAATATCAATTGCTGCAGAGCCTAAAAATATTGAGTGTACATTAATTATTACTGGTGCTAAAGGTTATATTAAATTAGGTGGAAGATCATTAGATGAGATAATTAATCTTGAGTTGTTAAATTCAGATGATTTGGTAAAAATAAATGCTATTTCAGGTAAGATATTAGCTCAAGAGGTGGTTGGTTTAGCAACGCAGGGTGCGTCTCCTTATCATCCTGAAATGTATAAGCAAATTGTAATTAATCCAGAGCGTTTTAATTTAAGTCAAATGGGTAATGTTATTGCTCTTATTGATAATATTAATTCTGTTATAAAGTGAAATTTAATTGATTAGAAGATTAAATATAGATTTAATATATCTTTTAATACTATTACTATTAATTAGTTTGTTATATTTTAAAAATAAAAATATTGATCATCAACATTTACAGTTTCAAATTAATAATAATAGTTATAGTGAGTTAAATAAAGCGTATTTTGAATCATATTTAATTCAAGAACCTAAATTTTTAAAAGTATCTCATGCTTCAAGTGTTGAGGTATTAAATAATGGAGATTTAATATCAGTATGGTTTGCAGGTAGTCACGAGGGTAAACCAGATGTGAAGATATGGCAATCTAAATTTCATAATGGCAATTGGTCATATGCAATACCAATTATTACTCGTCAAAGCTTAACTAATGCTGATGGTAGATTTGCTAGTAAACTTGGTAATCCTGTTATTTATCTGGATCATAATAATATTTTACATATTTTTGTGGTATCAGTTGGATTGATTGGTGGATGGTCTGGTAGTAATCTTAATCATTTTATATCTATAGATAATGGAACAACTTGGCAATTTGTTGGTAAATTATATTTAAGTCCATTTGCTAATAACAGTACGCTTGATCGTACTCATGCAATTAATCTTACTAATGGTGGTTTTTATTTACCTGTTTATCATGAAATGATTCGTAAGTATCCAGAAATATTATATTTTGATGCTAATGCACATTTTGTTTCACAGATACGTCTTACATCTCGAAATAGTTTTATTCAGCCAGCTATTTTACCTATTAATAAAAATATGGCATTTGCCTACTTGCGTAATTCTAGCAAGCAAGATCATCATTTATATTATCAAACAACTCAAGATGGTGGATTGACTTGGTCAGATATTAAGCAAACCAATCTAAATAATCGTGACTCATCTGTAGTAGTTGCTAGACTAGGTGATTTTAAATATTTAATGGTACATAATGATATTCAAGGGCGCAATAAGCTGTATTTATCATGGTCAACTAATGGATATAATTGGAAAAATATTTATTTAATTGAAAATGCTCCTCAAAAAGAATTTTCATATCCAGCTATTCAGATAAAAAACGATTTTATAGATATTACATATACTTATAATAGATCGGCAATTAAACACTTAAGATTTAATCAAAAGTGGTTGTTTGATAAAGTTCAAGGCATTTAATAATGTTTGCTAAATACTTAGAGTTAAGTGCATCTGCATTATTTTTAACTACATTAAGCTTATATTTATTAGATTGGTTTACTAAAAATAATAGTAAAAAATTGTTTGTTTATTCAATAATGCTTTTTTTTATTTATTTGTATATGCCTATTTATGATAATTTTTCTGTGGCTATACTATTACGAGGTTTATATTCCGATTTAAGTGTAACTTTTATTTGTTTAATCATGGTAGCATATATTAATAAAGTAATATATTACCAAAATATGATCTTCTTGCCTAAAAAAATATCTTTATTAAATATTATACTTAGTGTCATGTTATACTTAAGTGCTTTTGGGGTTATTGATTATGATATATATTCACATGGCTATAGTCTTAATTTATATATGATAGTTGGTGTTATGTGTTTTAATATTATGGTGTATCTGATCAATAAAAAATATGCTTGGATATTGTTAATCAGTACTGCTGCATATTATTTTGAAATTATTCCGTCAAAGAATATTTTCGATTATTTTATAGATATTCCATTATTTATTATTTCAGTAATAAGTTTATTTAAAAAAACTTATTAAATAACATTATTATGTTAAATATAGTTGATGGTAAATAAAATGATTAAAAAATCAATGTTAGATGTCTTGAGTAAACGAATTGAAGATCTTAAAAATAAACTAAATAATGCAACTACAGATAAAGAAAAACTCATTTATAAAGAATTAATTGAACAGTCTTATGAAGATATAAAAAGAGTTCATGCACGTACTGTAAAAAAAACAATCTATCGCACTTTAGGTACATTAATGCTATTGATAATAATTATTCAAGGTGTACTTCTTGTTCATGGTTACTTAAAATTACAGGAGCATAAAAAATCCTATAATAATGATGATTTAATTGGTAATGCATTAATTAAACGAAATAATGATTTGAATTAAATATGAATATTATGCGCGTAAAAATCAAAAAAAAATTATTTAAACTTATTGTAACGTTAACAATTGTTATTTTATTTATATTAATGTTACAGCATTATAATTTATTTAAATATTTAGGTATAAATGGTTTTAGTACATATAATTCTTATTTTTTAAATTTGAAATTTTGTTATCCAATAGCGTTTATTGTTACATTTTTTGGGTTATATGTTATTCTTATTATATTGTGTATTCCTGGTACGATAGCATTTGATTTAATTGCTGGATTTATTTGGGGAGCGTTATGGGGAAGTGTTATAGTAGTAATCAGTTATTTAGTGGGTGCAATACTAAATTTTATCTTTGTTAAATATATATTTCGTAAACAGTTTGAAAATCGCTTTCATAAATTTAAATATTTTATTTCTGGACACGATAGAAATAGTTTATTAATGAATTTAATTGGTTTAAGATTAGTTGCAGTGATTCCTTTTTGGGTGATTAATATTGCAGCAGCAATGGTTAATGTATCAATACGAGATTTCATAATTTCTACATTTCTAGGTATATTGCCTACATCAATTATTTATTCATTCATTGGAGCTGGCGTAAGAGATAGTATAGCAAATGGTGGTGAATTATCTACTGATATATTATTAAATTATAAAATATGGTCACCTTTATTAATACTCGGTTTAATGTTGCTTATTCCAAATTTTATTAAACATTTTAAGAAAAAATACTAGCATCTTAAGAACTAGAAATTTTGATTAAGTGGATGGTAACAGCAATATTTATACTTATATTGTTAAATGTATGTTAAAATAGCGCAAATATGTTTTTAAAATGTACAAATGATAAAACCTAATATAAAATTTAACTATGCTAAATTTGAATTTTTTATGTTACATATTAATTCAAAAATAGAAATTGAGCAACTCGCGCTTAAATTTAAAAACTTATTAACATTAGAACATAAGTATAATAACGTCGTGATAGTTTTGGATGAATTAATAGAGATTAATTTATTAACTCAGTTGATTGCTGGGATTTTAAAATCTGCTGAGTCATTAAATGTGCTAATTCATTCAATATTTAAAAATCAATATACTGTTGGATTTAACAACATATTAGGCGTACAGGTTATTGATTATCCAGGTAGTTATGATACCAAATCAAGTATCAAAAATGTATATAATAAAACCATAATATATGATGAAGTATTACGTAGTGGTATTAAATTAGAAAATGACGGCGATATAATAATTACAAATTTTGTATCAAATAATGCAGAAGTAATTGCAACTGGTAATATACAAGTATTTGGCGAGGCTCGTGGAAGATTAATTGCTGGATCTACGGGAGATAAAAATGCTAGAATATTTGTTAGCAAATTTAATCCCGAATTTATTTCCATAGGTGGTATTTATCGTAATATAGAGGCTAAGTTGCCTGATAACATATCACATCAAACTGTAATGGTAAAATTAGATGTAAATAATCGTTTGGTTATATCACCTTTGGGACGTAAAGTATAAAAAAGAATTGTTGGAGTATTATATGGCAAAAATTATAGTTATTACATCAGGTAAAGGTGGAGTTGGTAAAACAACCACGTCGGCTAGTTTTGCAACTGGTTTGGCACTAACTGGTGCTAAAACAGTCGTGATTGATTTTGATATAGGGCTTCGAAATCTGGATTTAATATTAGGCTGTGAGAGGCGTGTGGTATATGATTTTGTAGATGTAATTAATGGTAATGCTACTCTTCATCAAGCTTTAATAAAAGACAAATCAACTGATAATTTATTTATTCTAGCAGCGTCGCAAACTAAAGACAAAGAAGCACTAACGCAAGATGGTGTTGAGCGTGTTTTAACTGAATTAGCTAAAGATTTTGATTATATAGTATGTGATTCACCAGCTGGTATTGAAAATGGTGCTTTTATGGCATTATATTTTGCTGATGAAGCAATTGTAGTAACTAACCCTGAAGTATCTTCAGTTCGCGATTCAGACCGTATTTTAGGTTTATTAGCATCTAAATCAAAGCGTGCTTTAGAGGGTAGAGAAAAAATAAAACCATATTTATTGGTAACTCGTTATAATCCTTCAAGGGTGGTTGCCGGTGATATGCTTTCTCTGGTTGATATAGAAGATGTTTTACGCATACCAATAATTGGAGTTATTCCTGAATCTAAAGATGTATTACAGGCTTCAAATACTGGTAATCCAGTTATTAATTTTACTGGCACTCCCGTATCACAAGCCTATCTAGATGTTGTTGCGCGTTTTATGGGCAAAGAAGTACCATTAAAATATACTACAGTTGAGAAAAAGGGTTTATTTAAAAGAATTTTTTCAGGCGAATAATTATGTCATTAATTGAAAAAATATTTGGAAAAAAAAGACAAAGTATCTATTGATAAATTAATAGATGAATGTTTTCAATTTGTTAAAAAATAAATATAAAATATAACACATTGAGCAGTACAAAATTAATAAAAAGTATTTTTTCTGAAGGCATTAATCTTGATTTATTTCTTAACATATAGAAAGCAAGGTAAAATCCTAATATCCATACCACAATTCGCCCGTTTTCGATGGTACGAAGTCCAAATTCAGCTAAATGTTTGACT
>DAHXMX010000043.1 GCA_027371515.1 Neisseriaceae bacterium | reverse complement strand
GAAATTGTAGATTTTTATTTACCACCTGAAGGATGTAGTTATCGTATGGCTATAGTTTCAATTAAAAAGCGTTATCTCGGTCATGCTAAGCGAGTAATGTTTGGGATATGGAGTTATTTACGCCAGTTTATGTACACTAAGTTTATTGTGGTGGTAGATGATGATATTGATATTCGATCTTGGAATGATGTGATTTGGGCTATTACAACTAGGTCTGATCCTGTCCGTGATACTGTATTAGTTGATAATACACCAATTGATTATTTGGATTTTGCCTCTCCTGTGTCTGGCTTGGGTGGTAAAATGGGTATTGATGCAACTAATAAATTAGCTGGTGAGACTAATCGTGAATGGGGTGTTGCAATAGTACCAGATCAGGATGTGTTAGCTAAAATGAGTGCTTTATATCAATTGTATAGTTAAAAAATATTTTGCAAAAATTGCAAATGTGAAAGATAAAACACAATTTTTGCTAAAAAAATCAAAGTATGTTATCATAGACAGATGTGTGTGTTGTATGTTTATAGGTTTTAAAAAAGGATTTTATTGTGGTTGTAACGATTAAACAGTCTGATTTTATTGATTCCATTGCAGATAGCCTGCAATTTATATCGTATTATCATCCGAAAGATTTTATTGATGCAATGGCAAAAGCATATGAGATTGAGAAGTCTCCTGCTGCTCGTGATGCTATTGCGCAAATACTACTTAATTCAAAAATGTGCGCTGAAGGACGCCGTCCAATTTGTCAAGATACTGGTATTGTCTGTGCATTTATTAAAGTTGGCATGGATGTACGTTTTAGTGATGCTACTATGTCTATTCAAGATATGGTGAATTTAGGTGTTGAGAAGGCATACAGCGATCATGATAATACGCTTAGGGCATCAATCGTGCGTGATCCGGCATTTACCAGACAAAACACTAAGACTAATGCTCCAGCTGTAGTACATTTTGATTTAGTTCCTGGTAATACCATAGAAGTAGAGATTGCAGCTAAAGGTGGCGGGTCTGAAAATAAATCTAAATTTGTAATGTTAAATCCGTCTGATTCAATAGTTGACTGGGTTTTAAAGACTGTGCCTACAATGGGTGCTGGATGGTGTCCACCTGGTATGCTTGGTATTGGTATTGGTGGTACAGCTGAAAAAGCAATGTTGTTAGCTAAACAATCATTAATGACACCAATTGATATGCCTGAATTATTAGCTAGGGGGCCAAAAAACAAGATTGAAGAATTAAAGGTTTTACAATCACTAAAACCATACACAGAAGAATCAGTATTACAAAACGTAATTTGTGGACAATATAAAGATGGTATTATTGGTAATGAAAAAATTAAAAGCTATCTCGATGAAGATAATATTCCAGTTGGTAGCAATACAGAAACTTATGTTGCACTAAAGGCAGAGATTCAAAATTGGAGATGGGCTGGCGTTCCATTTTACTTAAGAACCGGCAAACGTTTACAAAAACAAATTGCAGAAATAGTAATACAATTCAAAGAATTACCATGTCAAATATTTCCATTTAATGCTAATAACTTTACAAATCGATTAATTATTAAGCTACAACCCGATGAAACAGTTCAGTTATATTTTTTAGCTAAAAAGCCAGGTGATACTAATGATTTACAACCAGTATACTTAGACTTAGATTTTAATAAGACATTTAAAGCACGACGAACTGAAGGTTATGAACGTTTATTACTTGATGTAATTCGTGGAAAGTTAACGTTATTTGTCCGTCGTGATGAGCAAGAAGCTGCGTGGAAGTGGGTAGAGCCAATTTTAAATACTTGGAACAAACTAAATTACGCTCCCAAGCTATATACTGCAGGTTCTTGGGGACCATCTGCTGCATCAGCATTATTGGCTCGTGACGGTGAATTTTGGCATGAAGAATTAATATAAAATGAATAAAACTATTAATAAATTATCATATATTGCAATAATTATTATATTAGTTAGTTGTGCAACAGCTAATAAGACAGCAACTAATAAACAAAATAAAAGCAACGCTGCACCAGTTATATTAAATCCCAAAGTAAGTAATAAACAATCAGCTTCAAATACAGCAGAAGATATTATTAACGATATCAATGAAGAAGAGAGTGATATTAACAATAATCAATCAAAACCAAGAATAAAAGAAAAACGTGTTAATGGTGAAGTAACGCAAATTAAAGTAAGAAATAAAATTTTGCCAACATACTATATCGACCCATCACAGCAACCTGATTCAAATGGAAGAAATACTGTAGACACTTCAATATCAACTCCGAGTTGGAAAATATCTTGGTAATAACATTTAGGTCTTAATATGCTTGATAAAATTATAATTCGCGGCGCTAGAACACATAATTTAAAAAATATTGACTTAGATTTACCTAAAAATAAATTAATCGTAATTACTGGATTATCAGGATCTGGTAAATCGTCTCTTGCTTTTGATACGTTATATGCAGAAGGACAAAGGCGCTATGTAGAATCATTATCGACTTATGCACGACAATTTTTACAGCAAATGGATAAACCAGATGTAGATATGATTCAAGGATTATCACCAGCAATTTCAATAGAACAAAAAGCAAGCTCACACAACCCACGATCAACAGTTGGTACAATAACCGAAGTATACGATTATTTACGCTTATTATATGCTCGAATTGGTGATCCATATTGCCCTATACATCATTATAAACTACAAGGCCAAACAGTATCTAATATCGTAGATAATATCTTATCAATACAAAATGATACTAAGCTTGCTATATTAGCACCAGTAATAACTAGCCGCAAAGGTGAATATATCGATATTATTGCAAATATTCAAGCACAAGGATTTACCAAAATACGTATTAATAAGACAATCTATAATATTGATGAAGTTCCAAAGCTTAATAAAAATAAAAAACATGATATTGAAATTGTAGTTGATAGAATTAAAATCAATAGCGGAATTAAAGCACGCGTTACAGATTCGGTAGAAACTGCGCTACGTTTTGGCAATGAACGTCTGATTACTCTTAATTTAGATACCGAAGTAGAACAATTATTTTCAACATCTTATGCCTGCCCATATTGTGATTATTCAGTGGCAAATCTTGAACCAAGAATGTTTTCATTTAACAATCCATTAGGTGCGTGCGAAAAATGTGATGGATTGGGACAAATAACTTATTTTGATCCAGATAAAATAGTTATTAATCCTGACTTATCAATTGCTGATGGTGCAATAAAAGGTTATGATAAACGTAACCATTACACTTATCATGGATTAATCTCAATAGCTAAGCACTATGGGTTTGATCTTGATACTCCATGGAATAAATTAGATAAAACACATCAAGACGTTATCTTATATGGTAGTAATGACACTACTATTAAAATGAATATATATACTGAAACTGGAACCATCATCAAAAAAAGTCAACCTTTTGAAGGTATTATTAATAGTTTTGAAAGACGTTATCATGAGACTGAAAGTCAACACATAAGAGAAGAGCTTTCTAAGTATCAAAGTCAATCATCATGCCATAGCTGTGGTGGTTCAAGACTGAAACAACTTTCAAGAAATGTTTATATCAATGAAACTAATCTACCTGAAATAATAAACTGGCCGCTACATAAATGCTTTGATTTTTTTACAAATCTAACCTTAAATGGTAATAAAAAATCAATTGGCGATAAAATTATTAAAGAAATTTTAACTCGTATTGGATTTTTAATTGATGTTGGTCTTAATTATATAACGCTTAACCGTTCAGCAAACACATTATCCGGTGGTGAAGCACAAAGAATTCGTTTAGCAAGCCAAATTGGTTCAGGATTAACTGGTGTAATGTACGTACTTGATGAGCCATCAATAGGTTTACATCAACGAGACAATGATCGTTTAATAAGCACTTTAAATAAATTACGCGACCTTGGTAATACCGTTATTGTTGTAGAACACGATGAAGATGCTATAAGATGTGCTGATTTTATAGTTGATATAGGTCCAGGAGCTGGAGAACATGGTGGTGAAATAATTATTGCTGGTTCTTTAAATGAAATAATTAAGTGTAGTAACTCTATAACAGGACAATTTTTATCAGGCGTCCGCGAAATTAAAGTTCCATTAAATCGTCGTAAGCAAAAAAAACAGCTTTTAACAATTAGTAAAGCATCGGGCAATAATCTAAAAAACGTAGATTTAAAAATCCCAATTGGTAACTTTGTATGTGTAACTGGAGTATCCGGATCTGGTAAATCAACATTAATTAATGATACTTTATATAAAATTATGACACAAAAGTTAAATCATAGCTCAGAGATACCTAGTCCATATGAGAACATAACTGGAGTAGAAAATTTTGATAAAGTAATCAATGTTGATCAAAGTCCAATCGGACGCACGCCACGATCAAATCCAGCGACTTACACAGGTATATTTACCTTTATTCGTGAATTATTTACCCAGACAGAATTAGCGCGTGAACGTGGTTATCAACCGGGTAGATTTTCATTCAATGTTAAAGGAGGCCGTTGTGAAAAATGTCAAGGAGATGGTTTAATCAAAGTAGAAATGCACTTTTTACCGGATATATATGTTGTTTGTGATACATGTCAGGGTAAACGCTATAATCGTGAAACTTTAGATATAAAATATAAAGGTAAAAATATCCATGAGATTCTAGAAATGTCTGCTGAAGAGGCAGCTGATTTTTTTAAAAATATCCCAACTATTTATCGCAAAATAGACACCTTAATCCAAGTTGGTTTAGGTTATATTAAACTCGGCCAATCAGCAACAACATTATCCGGTGGTGAAGCACAACGCATTAAACTTGCACTTGAATTATCCAAAAGAGATACCGGTAAGACATTATATATCCTGGATGAACCAACAACTGGGCTACATTTTCATGATATTGAACTATTACTTAAAGTATTACATAAATTTGTAGACCAAGGAAATACAGTTGTAGTAATTGAACATAATTTAGATGTGATTAAAACAGCGGACTGGATTATTGACTTAGGTCCTGAAGGTGGTGCAGAAGGCGGACAGATTATCGCATCTGGTACACCAGAAGATATTGTCAAACAAAATATTGGCTATACTGCAAAATATCTTGCACCATTTATAACAAGAAAATGAGTAAAAAATGTATAAAACTCGTAAAAAAATATTAAATAATAGTCATCTAGATACTCTTTTACCAGTATATTTAGCTCAGCAGATAAGACCTAATTATACACGTGAAAGAATAAATACTTGGGATAATGATTTTATTGATCTAGACTGGGTAAATAAAGACTTAACTAATACTCCTACAGTTGTATTGTTTCATGGTACCGAAGGTAATTCACAAAGCCACTATGCCAAACGAATTATGTATTATCTTGAAAAAACAGGTATTCGTGGCGTAGTACCGCATCTCCGTGGATGCAGCGGTGAACTTAATCGTCAACCACTTTTTTATCATGCTGGTGAAACTTCAGATATGAAATTGATATTAGAATATATTAAAAATAACACTAAAGAACAATTGTTTGCAGCAGGAGTATCCTTAGGTGGAAATACACTACTTAAATTTTTAGGTGAAAATCCAAATCAAACTTTGATCGATGCAGCAATTAGTATATCCGTACCATTTGATCTTAAAAAATGTATTACAACACTAGATCATGGAATAAATAAACATATTTATGTTAAGCATTTTTTAAATACCCTATTGCCTAAAATGGAAAAATACGTCGAAGAATTTAATATTCCGCTAAATAACCCTAATAAAAAAATTAATACTCTAGATGAGTTTAACAATATATATACTTGTCAATTTTATAATTTTAAAGACTCTGAAGATTATTATCAAAAAACCAGTTGTATTCATTATTTAAAATATATTAAAACACCTACATTAATGTTACAAGCAAAAAACGATCCTATGATACCTATTGACTCATGGCCAGATAAATCAATGTTATCATCAAGTATTAGATTTGTTGTAACAGATTCTGGTGGTCACGCAGGATTTATGCGAATTAGTACTAAATATAAAGATGATCTGCTTCGATTACCTAAATTTATGTTACAATTTTACAGGCAATTTACTACATCTAAGGCAATTACTCTAGCTCAATTTAATAATTATGAGAATCTATTTATGAAAGAAAACTGCGTATGAAAAATATAGCAAAACAAATCTTAAGTTTAATTGATCTGACAACGTTAAATGACAATGATACAGAGCAATCAATAATTAATATAACTAATAAAGCCAAAACATCATTTGGCAATGTTCCTGCTATTTGTATTTACTCACGCTTCATTACTCAAGCAAAAAATTTATTAAAAAATACAGAAATAAAAATTGCAACTGTAACTAATTTTCCACACGGCTCTACCGATTTAGAATTAGCTTTATACGAAACGTCATTAGCTATCAATCGTGGTGCTGATGAAATAGATATTGTATTCCCTTATCATGCTCTGAAACAAGGTAATACTGCAATTGGTGCAAAAATGATAAAAGAAGCTAAATATATATGTGCAAATAAAACTCTCAAAGTAATTATTGAATCAGGGGAACTTAATGACCCTACATTAATTCAGTTAGCTAGTGAAATAAGCATAAATAATGGTGCAGATTTTATTAAAACATCTACAGGCAAAGTTAAAACAAATGCAACACTTGAAGCAGCTAAAATCATGTTAAACACTATTAAACATTCAGGTAAAAAATGTGGTTTTAAAGCAGCAGGTGGAATTAAAACTGTAGTAGATGCCCAACAGTATTTAAATTTGGCTGAATCTATAATGGGTGCAAATTGGATAAACGCCAACAATTTTAGATTTGGCGCCTCAGGTTTACTTAATGATGTATTGGCAATTTTAGAAGATGTATCACCAATAACACAACAAGATATTAATTATTAAAAAGGTTCTATGTTTATGCGTGCAATAGTTTTAGTATTAGATTCATTTGGTATAGGTTCATTACCAGACAGTAATAGATTTGGAGATGATGGTAGCAATACATTAGGTAATATTGATAAATATTGTTTTGAAAACAAAATATCTTTTAATATTTCCAATTTGTTAAAACTAGGTTTAGGTCATACATTTGCTAAATTACATAATCGTCGTTTATATACCGATCATAATGACTATACAACTTACGGTATATATGGAGCATGCAAAGAATTAAGCTCAGGGAAAGATACCACAAGCGGACATTGGGAAATGCTTGGTTACCCAGTCATGTTTGAATGGGGATACTTTAATAAACATGAAAATAGTTTTCCTGATGAATTACTTAATGAAATAATGAAACAAAATAATCTACCTGGTTATTTAGGCAATTGTCATGCATCTGGAACTGACATTATTCGTGATTTAGGTGATGAACATATAAAAACATTAAAACCAATATTCTATACTTCTGCTGATTCAGTATTTCAAATAGCTTGTCACGAAGAATATTTTGGATTAGATAAATTATATAAACTATGTGAAAGTGTACGTAAAATTCTCGAACCTTATAATATAGCTCGAGTAATTGCACGTCCATTTGTAGGAA
>DAHXMX010000042.1 GCA_027371515.1 Neisseriaceae bacterium | reverse complement strand
TCCAATGTAACTAAGTAAAAACTTGATTGCAATTAGCTACTATGTACTTCATGATTGTCACCGTTGGGTAATGATTTAATAATTGAATATAGAGATATCAAAATAGGTGTTTTGATTTGTGAAGATATTTGGCATAGTAAACCAATTAGTCGTTTAACTAATTGTAATTGTGTTATCGCGTTAAATGCTTCTCCTTATCATATTAATAAGCATCAACAGCGTCAAGAGATTATAAAAAATCATGTACAGCAATTTAATGTACCACTTTTATACATCAATCAAGTTGGTGGGCAAGATGATTTAGTTTTTGATGGCGCTTCATTTGCAATTAATTCAGATTTAAGTATCATACAGTTACCTAGTTTTATTGAGCGCTTAGATTATGTGGAGTTCATTAATGGTCAATTTAGTAGTAGCTGTGTGAGTACTTATCCTAATCAATTAGAGGCTACCTATAAAGCCTTAGTTATTGCAGTTCGTGATTATATTAATAAAAATGGATTTAAAGGTGCATTGTTGGGTTTATCAGGTGGTATAGATTCCGCACTAACGCTTGCTATTTTAGTAGATGCAATTGGTAAGGATAAAGTTATGGCAGTTATGATGCCATCTGTATATACTAAAGATATTAGCATTATAGATTCTCGAGATATGGTTAGGCGATTAGGTGTGCATTATAAAGAGATTCATATTCAACCTGTTTTCGAGTCTTTTTTAAATAGCCTCGCACCAGTTTTTGTAGGTACTACATCTGATACCACTGAAGAAAATCTACAAGCAAGAACCCGCGGTACATTATTAATGGCAATTTCTAATAAATTTGGTTATTTAGTTGTAACAACTGGTAATAAGTCAGAAATGACAACTGGTTATGCTACTTTATATGGTGATATGGCAGGTGGGTTTGCGCTATTAAAAGACATTCCAAAAACTTTAGTTTATAGTTTAAGTAATTGGCGTAATATTCAAAGTGAAGTAATTCCTATGCGAATTATTACCAGACCGCCTTCTGCTGAATTAAAAGAGAATCAATTAGACCAAGATTCATTACCGGAATATGATATACTAGACAAAATTATTGACCACTTGGTAATTGATAAATTAAGTGTAGCAGATATTATTCGTTTAGGTTTTAATGAAAATGATGTTAATAAAGTTAATCATTTATTACGAATTAACGAATATAAGCGCTATCAAGCAGCTATTGGTCCTAAAATTACAGAATGTGGTTATACTAAAGATTGGCGTTATCCATTAACTAATGGTTTTTTAAATGAGTAATAATAGATGATACTTTTTATTATTAAACGCTTGCTATTAGCAATACCGACTTTATTTTTTATTGTGTTAATTGTTTTTAGTTTGGTGCATTTAACACCTGGTGATCCATTTCAAGGTGAAAAAGCTATGTCGCCTGAAGTGTTAAAAGCATTACGGCATCAGTATCATTTAGATTTACCATTTTGGCAACAATTTTTTTATTATATTAATAATTTAATGCATGGTGATTTTGGCCAATCTTATAAATTTATTGGCCAATCTATTAATGAATTAATTTTTCCGGATAATATGGGTGGGTTTTGGGTTACATTAAATTTATCGCTATATAGTATGTTAATTATTATACCAGTTGGAATAGTATTAGGCGTCTATGCGGGATTATATAAAAACTCATTCTTGGATAAATTGGTTGTTACATTTAATGTAATTTTTAGTGCCGTACCAACAATGGTAACTGGTCCGCTATTGGTATTGTTATTTGCAGTAACTTTTCATATTTTTCCAGCAAGCGGTTATGGTGATGGTGGGTTATATAATTTGTTTTTACCTGTTATGGTATTAGCGCTTGCCTATATTCCAACTATTTGTGTTGTTACTCGTGGAAGCATTATTGAAGTACTTAACTCTAACTATATTCGAACAGCTAGAGCTAAAGGTTTGAGTGATAGAGTAATTATTTTTAAGCATGCAATTCGTCCAACTTTAATTCCGGTTATTAGTGTATTAGGTCCAATGTTTGTATCGGTTTTAGTAGGAGCTATTGTAACTGAACAAGTCTTTGCACTTCCTGGTCTTGGTATTTTAACAACTAATGCAGCAACTAATCGTGATTATAATTTAATTATGGCTATTACAATTTTTGGTAGTTTTTTAACAATTATATTTAATTTGTTAGTTGATATTATGTATTTTGTCCTTGATCCTAGAATAAAGAAATAAAATGGTTAAATTAGATAAATTAATTACAGATGATAAAATCCGTCAAAAAAGTTTTTGGCAAATTGTAATTATAAGATTTAATAGTAACAAGTTAGCACGTTTTAGTTTGTTTTTTATTGTAATTCTAGCTAGTTTAACAGTTATAATTCCTTTGGTTAGTAGTTATGATTATAGTATGCCGGATTTTGTTAATTCATTAGAGCCACCAAGCATTAAACATTGGTTTGGTACTGATGGTTTGGGGCGTGATTTATTTGTACGTACTTTTATTGGTGGTCGAATAACTTTTGAAATAGCATTCATGGCAACAATTGCAGTTATGTGTATTGGCATAATTTATGGTGCCATTGCAGGATTTGTAGGTGGTATTGTTGATACATTGATGATGCGTTTTGTAGATATATTATATGGAATTCCATTTTTATTTTTTAGTATTTTACTAATAACATTATTTGGTCAAAGTTTATTTGTATCTTTTGTTGCTATAGCTGCTATTTCATGGCTAGATATGGCTCGTGTAGTGCGTGGTCAAACTATTGGATTGCGTCATAAAGAGTTTATTGAAGCTGCTATTTTATATAATTTACCGCGTTGGGCAATTATTATTAATCATATCATACCTAATTTGCTTGGTGTTGTAATTGTCTATTTAGCTTTGGTAGTACCTAATATGATTGTGCTTTCTGCTGTATTAAGTTTTTTTGGTCTTGGGGTAATGGAACCAATGACTTCATGGGGAGTATTAATTAGTGATGGTGCAAATAATATGACGGCGTGGTGGTTATTGCTATTTCCGTCATTAATGATGATTACTACATTATTAGCCTTTGCAAATATTGCAAATGGTTTACGCGATGCTCTTGATCCGAGATAGAGATAGTATATGTCAATATTAAGTATTAATGATTTGGTAATTAAGTTTGCAGTTGAAGATGGAATTGTTCATGCTGTTAATAATATTTCATTAGAATTAAATCAAAATGAAATATTAGGTATTGTTGGTGAATCTGGTTCTGGTAAAAGTCAAACTGTTTTAGCTATTATGGGACTATTAGCTAACAATGCTTTAATAAGTGGATCTATTAAATTTAATAACCAAGAATTACTTGGAATAAGTAAAGCTAAATTAAATAAAATTCGTGGCAATGAAATAGCCATGATTTTTCAAGACCCCATGACTGCACTTAATCCATACCTTAATATTCAAACTCAATTAATTGAGCCGCTTTTGTTACATAGGTGTTATACCAAGTCTGACGCAATAGCAGAGGCTATTCGAATGCTTGATTTTGTTAAGATTCATGATGCGCGCAATAAACTTAAATGCTATCCACATCAGCTATCTGGGGGAATGCTTCAACGGGTAATGATTGCGATGGCTTTGTTAACTAAACCGAAGATATTGATAGCAGATGAGCCAACAACTGCACTTGATGTCACAGTTCAAACTGAGATACTTGATCTGATTAATCAATTAAAAGTTGAATTTAATATGGCAACTATATTAATCAGTCATGATATCGGTGTAATATTGAATGTTTGTGATAGAGTTAATGTTATGTATGCAGGTAGTATTATGGAAAGAGCTAATGTTCACGATATTTTTTATAAAGCCAAACATCCTTATACTAAAGCATTATTGAAATCTATTCCTAACCAAGAAAGTGATATTTTGTATCCAATCTCTGGAGAGCCACCTAATTTATTAAAATTACCTAATGGATGTCCATTTCAAGAGCGTTGCGAAAATAAATTTAGTAAATGTACTCAGGGGATATTTATTAAACGTGAATTTAGTAATGGACATTATATAAATTGTAATTTAGATGAAAGTTAATTGTGGATAATGTATTAACTGTTAAAAATTTAAGTGTTGTTTATAAAATAAACCATGGCTTTTTAAAAAGAAAAACTAATTTTTATGCGGTTAATAATGTTAGTTTTGATTTACAGCAAGGTGAGGTATTGGGTATTGTAGGTGAGTCAGGCTGTGGGAAATCAAGTTTAGCTCGTGCTTTAATTGGCTTAAACCAGATTAATGCCGGTGAAGTTATGGTAACGAATAAATATAATTTAACTAATTTAAATGAACGTAAGCTTATTCATCAACAAATACAATTTATTTTTCAAGATCCAATAGCTGCTCTTAATCCACGAATGACGGTACTTGATATTATTACAGAACCATTAAAAGTGAATTATCCACAATTAACTAAACATGAGCGGTATTCAAAAGCTTTAGCTATGATGCGGCTTGTTGGTTTAAGTGAGAAGTATATTAATCGTTATCCACAAGAATTTTCTGGTGGACAGTGTCAAAGAATTGGTATAGCTAGAGCTTTAATTATGAATCCAAAGATTTTAATTTGTGATGAGTCTGTTAGTGCATTAGATGTATCTATTAAAGCACAGATTGTTAATTTATTAATTGAATTGAAAAAACATCTTAATTTAAGTATTATTTTTATTTCACATGACTTAGGTATTGTACGGTATTTAAGTGATCGTGTGCTTGTAATGCATAAAGGACAAGTAATAGAGTTAGCATCATGTGATGAGTTATTTATTAATCCACAGACTGAATATACGCGTAAACTGTTATCTGCTATTTTAAAAATTCAGCCTAAATAATGATTTTAAATTATATGTTATCAATTGGCAATATTTTATTACCGGGAAATTTGGTGTTATCTCCAATGGCCGGTGTTACCGATGCGCCGTTTCGGCAAATTGCTCGTGAATGTGGTGCTGATTATACTATTTCTGAAATGCTCAGTAGTGATGTGGAGTTATGGTCTACTACTAAAAGTCAGATTCGTTTAAATGATAAATGGTCTACTTATCCTAAAATTTTACAGATAGCAGGTGCAAGTCCTACCGTGATTTCTAATGCTGCTATATTATGTGAAAGTATGCAAGCTGATATAATAGAAATTAATATGGGATGTCCGGCTAAAAAAGTATGTAATGTATTAGCTGGTTCTGCTTTATTACAAGATGAGGCTTTAGTTAAAGATATTATAAAGGCTACTTGTAGGAGCGTTAATATTCCAGTTACTCTTAAAACTAGGTTAGGCTGGGATGACAATCGCTTAAATATACTAAACATAGCCAAAATAGCTGAAGATAATGGTATCAAAGGAATTACTATTCATGGGCGTACACGCATGGATATGTATAATAATAATGCACGTTATGATTTAATTGCACAGGTTAAGCAAAATATTTCAATTCCTGTATTTGCTAATGGAGATATTCTTACACCTGAAGATGCTAAATATGTATTAGATTATACCATGGCAGATGGTATCTATATTGGCAGAGGAAGTTTAGGTAAACCTTGGTTATTTAGTATGATTAAAGAGTATTTAGCCTCAGGTCAATATCATGGTTTTAGTAATACTCAGAAGATACAAATAATAAAGCGGCATATTGGATATATTCATGAGCATTATCCATATCCATTAAATTATCGATTTGCCAGGAAACATATTAAATGGTACTTCACCAGTTTAGGCTTAAATGAAAAATTATTTAAATCTATTTCTAGTTTAGAATGTATTGATTTACAAAAGCATAGATTAAATGAAATATTAGGTAGCTATTTAAATAAGGTAACAGAGTATGAATAGTAATAAAAAAATATTGTTATTAATCAGCATGGGTTCTATTTTAGAATATTATGACTTTGCAATTTTTATTTATTTAGCCCCTATTATTGGTAAGGCGCTAATTCCAGTGCATAATAGTATTGCTAATTTGATTTTGAGTTATGCTATTTTTGCTATTGGCGCAGTATTTAGGCCATTGGGTGGTTTATTATTTGCTCATATTGGAGATACTAGAGGGCGAAGACATTCTTTTGTGTATACTATCTTATTAATGGCCGTACCAACTTTTTTAATTGCATTTATTCCAAATGCATCTAGCATTGGTATTTTTGCTACGCTATTATTAGTAATACTAAGATTAATTCAAGGTTTAGCACTTGGTGGTGAAATACCTGGTTCAATAGTTTTTGGTTATGAGGTATCAACACCTAAGTATAAAGCTTTAAATTCTTCAATAATTATTATGGGGACTAATTTTGGATTTTTCTTAGCATCTATTGTCTGTACTTACCTTATTGCAAATACTAAATTTAGTTTTGAGAGTTGGCGGTTAGCTTTTATAATCGGTGGCTTATTTGGCTTTATTAGTTATTTTTTACGTAAAAGTTTATATGAAACCTCAGCCTTTAAACTTTATTTGCAACTATGTGAAGAAAAGTCTGTACCATATAAAGTATTATTTAAAAAATATAGTTCTAATGTTATACAATTACTTGGTATTGGGTGTTTCTTAGCTGCTATTTTGGCAATTTATACTTTCTTTATGCCTGTGTATTTATCTGAATTTTATGGATTTCCATTAACTACTTTGATGAAATATAATTCTTGTAATATTGTTTTATTTGTTATTGGTTCATTAGTAGCTGGTATATTTGATAAATATTTTGGTAAAGTGTTTTTTATTTGGTCAATTAGTGGTTTAGTGTTAGTAACTAGCATATTGTTTACTATGTATGATAAATTAAGTTTATTACAAATTTTAATGATTCATAGTTGCATATTAATTTTTATTGGTATTATGTGTGGCAGAATTCCAGTATTATGTGCTACATTTTTTCCAGTAGAGGTAAGATATACAGGAGTAGCAGTTATTTATAATATAAGTTTTGGAATTATTGCCGGATTTAGTCAAATGATTTTAACTTGGCTTATTAATCTTACTGGTTTATTATGGATTCCTGCCTTGTATTTATTAGTGTTTGCTTTGTTTGCATTAGGAACAATTACCAAAATTCATAATGATAAATTAATTAATTATATTGATTAATTTTTAACGATACAGAAACTTAGCAAATGATGGTAAAATAACCAGATAAATCAAACAAGGTAAATATTTTAATATTGTAAACTTTTTTGTAAACTTTTTGCTGCTACGCAGTGCATATACGGTAAAAAAACCTAGAAGGTCAGATAATGATAAGATTGCAGGGAATAAAATTAAAACTTGATCACAGTAGTGATGATTTAAAGAATGCCATACTTAGTGTATTAGGTATTGATGTAGCTGAGTTAGTTAGTTATCAAGTTTTTAAGCGTAGTTATGATGCTAGACGTCATGTGATGAGCTTAGTATATATTATAGATGTTAAGGTTAATAATGAAAATTCTATATTGACAAAACATAAAAATAATAAAGCTATAAGCAAAACTTCCGATATGAGCTATAAATATGTAGGATATGCACCAAAAGGGTTAAACATTAGACCTATTGTAATTGGTTTTGGACCATGTGGTATATTTGCTGGTTTATTATTTGCTCATATTGGAGATACTAGAGGGCGAAGACATTCTTTTGTGTATACTATCTTATTAATGGCCG
>DAHXMX010000041.1 GCA_027371515.1 Neisseriaceae bacterium | reverse complement strand
GTTTACTTAAAAATTCATCACTTGCACGACTAATTAAAATACGTCCATTTTTAATAACCAAATTATTTTTATCTAAATAACCTTTAATTTGATCACCTGGTTGTAAAACTTCTTTAGGAATTAAATCGTTTTTCATGATCAACGCCTCAATGCGCCCACAATCAATCACAACATTACCACGCTCAAACTTACGTACTTTGCCTATAACCATACCACGATTACGAGATAAATACTCAGTTAATACTTGTTCACGTTCAGCATCTTTAATTCTTTGTGCAATTATATTGCGTGCAGTTTGCGCAGACACACGCCCTAAATCAATATTTTCAATTTCTTCTTCAATAATATCACCAACATTTACATCATTATATTTTTTCAGGGCTTCATCAATTGGTATTTCTCTATATTCATTCATATAGTCTTCAATAGCAACTATTTGCCACTTACGAAATGTTTTATATTTACCAGTAGTGCGATCAATTATCACATCTATTATTGGGGACTCATCATCAAAATTTTTTCTAGTTGCACTTGCTAAAGCTTTTTCTAAACCTTCAAAAACAACCTCTTTATTTAGATTTTTTTCTTTTGCTAACACTTCAACTAACATTAAAATTTCTTTACTCATTTTAAAACCTCCAATTTTATTTCTTTTTTTTCGCGCGCAAGTCCATTTTATATTCAAAAACTAAACGTGCTTTATTTATATTATTAAAATCAAACTGCATTTCTTGTTGATTATCTAAAGTTAAAGTAATTATATTACCTGTAACTGACCTAATATACCCCTGAAAAGTTTTACTTTGATTAATTGCTTCATAGGTCTTAATTTTTACTAAACAACCTACAAATCTAATATAATCAGTTATTTTTTTTAATGGTCTTTCTAATCCAGGTGATGAAACTTCTAAACGATTAAAGTCAATTTCCTCGACAAAAAACAATTTAGTTAAATGATTAGACACAGTTTCACAATCGTCAATAGTAATACCACCATCTTTATCTATAAATACTTGAATTAATTTAGCTGGATTAATTTCTACATCAACTAATTCATATCCTAAACCTGGTATTGTTTGTTCTAATATTTGATTTATTTTCAAATTAATATCCTCTATTAAACAACAAAAAAGGGAGCTTAAAAAAGCTCACCTTTATAAAACATGTATAATTATAACTTATCTATACAATATTTGCAATTAATAATTAATATTTATGAGAAGTTATATCATTAATTGCTTTATTAAGTGATTTAACAGAAAATGATAATACCATCACTATAATAAATATTACTATACCTAACTTATAGAAAAAGTTTATATATGAGTGAAGTATCACATTTGGAGCAACATCTTTAACAGTATCCATAGCTACATAGCTAGATAATTGCCCGCCAGTTTTAATACCAATAGCTGATGATAAGAACCATATACCTTGAGCAAAACCACCAAAACGCTTAGGCAACAACTGAACTACCATAGATGGACCAATTGCGCTTACTAATAATTCACCAATCGAAAAAAAAGCATACGCTAAGAACATCCACGCCACTGACACTTGTGAATTATTATCTGCAGAAAACTGTGCCGCAATTGCTAGTGTAATAAAACATATACCTGTTAAGAAAATACCAGTTAAAAATTTTGCCGGAATAGTATAATTAACTTTATCTTTATGCAACTTCATGTATAAATTAGCTAACAATGGTGATAAAAAAACTACAAAGAAAGGATTCAAAGCTTGAGTTACGCCAGCTGGTACATCAAATCCTAAAATATTTAATCTTACATTATGTAGCGCAAATAAAGTCATTGAAGTAGCTTGCTGCATATATAACAAATAAAATAAAATTGCAAATGCTATTAAGATTAATGCAACATACATTCCTTTTGCTTCTTTATGATTACAACGTGATGCAGTAAATAAATAGATAGCTATAACAATACCAGCAAATAAATATAAAAAAATTGTACTTAATTTAGAATGTGACAACATTATCCCAAGTAAATAAGCTAACACACTGCCAACAACAACTACAATCAATATTTTTATTAATAAATTACTACCATTTTTACCAGTATTGTTATCTGCTAATCTAAATCTAGATTTAAATATAATATAAAACACAAACGCAACTATCATTGATATCATATTAAGCATTAGGCCTGTTTTATAATCAAACACCTTAGAAATAATCGGTACAATTATCATACTAAATAAACTACCCATATTAATTGACATATAAAAATAAGTAAATGCAGAATCTAAACGTGGGTCATTAGATTCAAAACATCTACCCACATAATTATTGGCATTGGTTTTAAATAAAATATTCCCCACCAAAATAATACCGATAGCATAATATAAATAATGTTCTGTTTGAACTAGACTTAACAATCCATAACCTACAATTAAAAATAATATCCCTAATAAATAAGTTCTTCTGATACCAATAAATTTATCACCTGTGATACCACCAACACTAAGCATAGCATATAAAAGAGCAGAAAAAGAAGCAAAAAGATCACTAGAAGCAGATTCTGTCATTTGAAATTTTTGAGTAAAGTATAATACCGCAACCGCTTGAAAACCATAGAAAGCGAATCTCTCACAAAACTCGATTGATAATACTGCATAAAATAATTTTGGAAAATGGAAGAAACCAGTTTTGGCTGTTTTTACATCAATATCTAGACTCATTATATCAACCCTATAAAAATTTAACTATAACCCAAATGGATACAGCTGCATATTATACATATCTTCAATATATATATAATATATATTTATATTGCACCGCAAGCAAAGAAAGTTTAATTATGCTAAATAGCTATTCATAATTAACCGTAAAATTCTAAGCAATGCAAATTGGTTTTTGCCCATTATTCACAACATCTTTAGTTATAATTACTTTTTTAACATCAACTAAACTAGGTAATTCAAACATGGTTTCTAAAAGCGTCAACTCAAGAATTGAACGCAATCCTCGAGCACCTGTTTTACGTTTCAAAGCTTTTTTAGCTATTGCATCGATAGCATCATCTTCAAACTCTAATTCAACATTTTGCATATAAAATAATTTACGATATTGTTTAATTAAGGCATTTTTTGGTTGAGTTAAAATTAATTTTAAACTTCCAACATCTAAATCTGATAATACAGCATGTATTGGTAAACGCCCTACAAACTCGGGAATTAAGCCATAACGCACAAGATCATGGGCCTCGGTATCTTTTAAATATTTATAATTATCGCCTCGTTCATCACGAGAACTCACTACAGCACCAAAACCAATACCAGATTTTTGACTACGCATTTTAATAATACGCTCTAATCCATCAAATGCACCACCACAAATAAACAATATATTAGTAGTATCTAATTGAATCATATCTTGTCCTGGATGTTTACGTCCACCTTTTGGCGGTACATTAGATATTGTACCTTCAATTAATTTGAGTAGTGCTTGCTGTACCCCCTCACCTGAAACATCACGTGTGATTGAAGTATTCTCAGATTTTCTAGCAATTTTATCAATTTCATCAATGTATATAATTCCGCGTTTTGCCTTATTTACATCAAAATCACAATTTTGCAATAATCTAACCAATACATTTTCTACATCGTCTCCAACATAACCTGCTTCAGTTAAAGTGGTTGCATCAGCAATAGCAAATGGTACATCTAAAAAACGAGCTAATGATTGCGCTAATAATGTTTTACCTGAACCTGTCGGTCCAATTAATAGTATATTACTCTTACTTAACTCTACATCATTATCTGTAATTGTATCGGTAATTCTTTTATAATGATTATAAACAGCTACAGCTAATATTTTTTTTGCTTGCTCTTGCCCTACCACATATTTATCTAATTCATTTTTAATCTCAAGAGGTGTTGGAATACGCTCTATCTTAAATACATCACTATTTGATCGAGATTTTTCTTTATCAGCATCTTTTAATAATTCAGCACAATTATGAATACACTCATTACAAATATAACCATCTTGTCCTTGAATTAAATGAGAAACTTGACTTTCTAATTTCCCACAAAATGAACAATTTTTACTCATCGTTTGCACCATCTATTTTTTTTAAATCTACTCGTGAGGTCAACACTTCATCTATTAATCCATAATCACGCGCTTCATCTGATGACATAAAATTATCACGATCAGTATCACGTTCAATACATTCAATTGTTTGTTTGGTATGTTTAGCCAATAATTCATTTAATTTACGTTTCATGAAAAGTATATTCTTAGCGTGAATTTCAATGTCTGACGCCTGACCTCTAAAACCACCTAATGGTTGATGAATCATAATACGTGAATTTGGCAAAGCATAACGTTTACTACCTGCGGCTAATAAAAACGCTCCCATACTACACGCTTGACCAATACACAAGGTATTAACATTACACTTAACAAAATTCATTGTGTCGTAAATCGACATACCTGCAGTTACCGAACCCCCAGGTGAATTGATATAAAAATAGATATCTTTATCAGGGTTTTCAGCTTCTAAAAACAATAATTGTGCAACAATTAAATTAGCTGACTGATCATTAACCTCACCCACTAAAAATACAATCCGCTCACGTAATAGACGTGAATAAATATCAAATGAGCGTTCACCTTTTGCGCTTTGCTCAATCACTACAGGTACTAAATTATTCATTTCTATCATTTAAACTCACCTTTTGCATTAAATTCTCGTCCAAATATAGATCTATCTTCATAATGAAAATCATTGATTACCTTAACTTCAGCAGCAAATGCAGGACTAGGTGATAATTGCTGAGCTATTCTTTCTTTGAAAAAAGGGAACCCATGCGCTAGTACTGAAGCATAATGCAATGAACCTTGATTATCGCCAATCATTTTATGATAAATAATCTGCTTTAATATAGCCGACGGATAAGGCATTTCATTTGCTAGCATATCCACATATTTAGCTTGATCTGAAATGCTCATCACAGCATTTGTTTGTGGAGAACCTGGAATAATATAATTATCCATCAACATTAAAGCTGGGATTACAAACATTGGTTTATTATTAATGATATTCTCTAATTTATGCACATTAGAAGTATAATCATCCATATCATGTGGGCTTTGTGTGCATTGTACTAAACTCATATAAGTACCATATGCATTATTTACAAAGATTATTCCCATTACTAATAAAGCAGATGCAATTACTTTATAAATTACTCGATTTGTAGTTTTAAATTTTGGCTTATCAATTGATAAAAACAAAATATAAAACATTAAAAAGTAAGCATACCATAAAGGATACTGTAACAATCCTTGTGCAAAGATACAAAGTACCATAAAACATATAAATAATGTATTATAATTATTAAAATTCTTAAACATTCTATACAAAGTGTAAAAAAATCCATAAATAATTGCAATACTAAAACCTATTATTCCAGATTCAGCTAATATATTTAATGGTGAGTTATGACTATGGGTATATAAAGCAGAATTAGCAGGAATATACATAAATCGTTCTGTTGACATAATATCAATCGCTTCTTTAGGGTACTGATACCAGCCAATACCAAAAATAGGATGATTTAGAAATATAATAATATCTTTATACCACTCATAAAAACGTCTATAAGTTGATGCTCCGATATTTTGACTCTGAAATCTAGATAATCCAGAAGTAATATCACGGCTAGAAAACATAGTAAATAATTTAGGTAAAAACAATTCGAATAAACATAAAGCGATGAATAAATACACAATTATTTTGAATACTCGCTTAATATCAGCGTTTAACTGTTGATTATTTTTATTTATTTTCACAAAAATAAAAGTTACAATTAAAGAAAAAATAAAGAAGGCAAATGCAGTTCTTGAAGTAGCAACAGTTAGAATAAAAATAAAAAATGTGACATACGCAATATATACTATTAAGTTAATTTGTCGTATAAAATATAAGTAAGACAAAGCAAAAATACCAATGGCAATAAAATCAACATAATCATTTTTTTGTCCAATATTACCAATAACCCCATCTTCTCGTTGCCCAATATATAAAACATAATCTTTAAAGTTTTCAGCTATTCCAGTAAACTGCATAAACCCATAAAAAGCTTGAATAGTAACACTTACCAGCACAGCCCAAGCTATAATTTGAACCAATTTCTGTTGCTTTTCTTCATCACCATCAATCAAAGACACAATTCCAATAGACATAACCGCACCAATCAACACCTGTAGTGCTACATACATATTTACACCAGGTATACGAATCGGGATAAACACCGGTTGTAGTAAAATGAAAACCCCAAATAAAATTGCAGCAATACCAGCATTAGAAATCGCAATATGACGAGACCTAATAATACCAAGCACACCTAAAGTTAATGCTAAAAATAATACTGAACTCTCAGCAAAAAATTTAGATATTGGGAAATAACTATATGGAGATAAAAATGGAACAATAAATAATCCAAAAATCGTTATAGCTATTAATTTATCTAAAAAATAATCTACAATTAAATTGTTAACATTATCTTTCTTCATTTACCACCTCTCAAAATTTATTAACATAATTAACATTAACGCCAAAATGCATACCACGGTATATCGTTATTAACCCAATTATGATTCAGATAATAACTATTAGGGAAATTTAACTTCAATATCTTACGTAATGATGAAGCTAACTCAAGTTGTCCTAAATGCTCATATGCTGTAATTTGTATTTCTAACGCTTCTTCCACAAAAAGTGTATTTGGATACTTGATAATAACTTCATTTGCTCTTCCAATTGCGGCCAAATAAGCTTTTATTGACATATAATAACGTGCTTTATAAATATCTCCACGAGCCATAGCATTAACCAAACGATTAATTTTATCCTTAGCATCTGGTGCATAACGTGAATTAGGATAAGTATTTACTAAATCGTTAAAAGCATTGTATGCTTCAATTAATCTATTGGCATCACGTTCACTTAAGTCTTGCCCAGTAAAACGCGACAATAATCCACTATCATTACTATAATTAACAAATCCTTTCAAATACAGCGCGTAATCCATATTATCATTTGTTGGATAAATTGTCATAAACTGGTCAATTGTTGCTAGTGCTAATTCTGGTTCATCATTTTTATAATGGGCATATGCCATATCTAATAAACTTTGTTGAGCATAAACTCCATATGGATAGGTTGAAACCAACACTTCATATACTTTAATAGCACGCGAATAATTTTGTTTAGCCATTGATTTATTGGCTTCAAAATACAGCTTTTGTACTGACCAACCTTTTGACTGTTCACGAATTGCCTCTTCACTACTTGAACAAGCAAAAGTAAATAATGTTAAAATAGCTATTATACAAAATTCTATGAAAGACTTCATTACTATGCAATTACCCTTAATTCAACATCAAAAATCCGACAATGTTTCAGAGTATTTTATTGATGACTCTGATGATATAAGTGACGAATTAAGATTACGTAACTCTAATCTTCCGAAAGAAACTTTAACAAAAATTGTACCTAAAGAATACTCTGGCCAAAGAATAGATGTTACTTTGGCACGTATTATACCAGAACTATCTAGAAATAAACTAATTAATTGGATTAAAAATAATCAAGTTTTACTAAATAATAACCTAGCCAAACCCAAAGATAAGGTCTATTTTAATGTTTTAAT
>DAHXMX010000040.1 GCA_027371515.1 Neisseriaceae bacterium | reverse complement strand
GCTGCTTCTTTAATTTTTTGTAATTCAGCATCTGTAATAACTGCCTTCAAAGTACCATCACCCATATTTACTAATGCAATATGTGGTAAATCTTTTCTTAATTGAGTTAACGCAATTTGCGCTGATGAATCATCTCTAAAATTGACAACTACTGAATTATTATATTCTGTTACATTACCAAAACGAATTTGATTATTTCTTAAATCACGTTTAATATCACTTACATATTTATCTAATGTTTTTTTCAATGCTGCATTCATATCTACTTGTAATAAGAAATGAACCCCACCACGTAAATCTAAACCTAAAAACATCGGATTAGCATTTATTGCTGACAACCAATGAGGTGTTGCCGATACTAAATTTAAGGCAACCACATAACCATTACCTAATTGAGATTGAATAATATCACGTGCTTGCAACTGAGCATCTGTAGTTGCAAATTTTAATTTTACTGTTTTACCATCATTAATAATCCCAGTAACCTTTAAGTTTTTATTTTGCAAATTAGTTTCTATAGAATTAATAACTGAATCATCTAATAAACCCGATGAATTTAAACTTGATATTTGTACTGCTGGTACTTCTCCATATAAATTGGGAATAGTATAAATAAATCCAATAATTATCGCAAAAATTATTATTAAATACTTCCAAACTGGATACTTTGTCATAATGTCAACAACCTAAAATATATTAATTTATGAATTTAAAATTCATAATAAAATAAGGCAGTTATACACCGCCTCATTTATTAATTACGAGATTTTGCTAATGTACCTTTTTCAAGCTTACCTGCAATTGTTGATTTTTGCACAGTAATGACTACATTATCAGCTATTTCAATTTGCACAAACTGTTCTACCACCTTAGATACAGTTCCTAAAATACCACTACTAGTAACTACCTCATCACCTTTTTGCAAATTAGCTAACATTTGATTTTGTAATTTAGCTTTTTTTTGCTGTGGCCGAATCAATAAAAACCAAAATAATATAAATATTATTATCATCGGTACAAACTGCATAATGCTAGAACCACCATGTGCAGCTGTTGCTGACTCTGCTGCATGAGCCATCGGAATTAACGACATAAACTACCTTTCTTTCTTAAATTAAAATTATATACATAGGTGTCGATTATAACATATAGAATGCTATATATTTGAATAATATGTATTATATTCAAACTAGGATTCAAACCGAAATCATAACTTATTTTATGTAAACTAATGTTATAATTCTAGCTTATTATTAAATAAACTGGTAATTTTATGAAAAAATCACGAATATTTAAACAACTACTAATTGGTAAACCATTAAATGCTTTAAACCCTAAAATTAAAGAGCATATTGCTTTAATTGCGATAATCGCATGGATTGGACTTGGTGCAGATGGTCTATCATCATCAGCTTATGGACCAGAAGAGGCTTTTTTGGCTCTTGGACAACATACCCATATAGCGATTTATCTAGCTTTTGCAACCTCCTTTACTGTATTTTTAATTGCATTAGCTTATAATCAAGTAATTGAACTATTTCCAAATGGAGGTGGTGGTTATAAAGTAGCAAGCCATTTAATTGGACCTAAAGCCGGAGTTGTTTCTGGTGCTGCATTAATTGTTGATTATATTCTTACTATAGCAGTATCTATTGCAAGCGGTGTTGATGCTATTTTTAGTTTGTTTCCAGTAAGATATGGTGAATTTAAAGTTGAAATTGAAATCCTGATAATTATAATTTTAATTATACTTAATTTACGTGGCATGAAAGAATCTATTAAAGTATTAATTCCATTATTCTTGGGTTTCTTATTTACCCATTTAACAATAATATTACTAGGAATTATTTACCACACCAATGGTTTACTCGCAATAATCCCAAATGCAAATTATGAATTTAAAGAAATAAGCAAATCTATCGGTGTTTTTGCAACATTAGCTATATTGCTGCGTGCTTATTCCCTAGGAGGTGGTACTTATACCGGTCTTGAAGCGGTATCCAATAATGTAAATATGTTAGCTCAACCGCGTGTTAGAACAGGTAAACTAACTATGTTATATATGGCGATTTCACTATCATTTACCGCAGGTGGTATTATCTTGTTATATATTTTATGGAATACAACCCCAATTGTAGGACAAACTTTAAATGCTATCGTATTTAATAAAATCATTCATGAAGTAGGCCTAAATCAAATATGGCTACCAATTATATTGTTTTTTGAAGCAGCATTACTTTTAGTTGCTGCCAATACAGGATTTCTAGGATGTCCTGCTGTAATGGCAAATATGGCAGTAGATAAATGGCTCCCACGCCAATTTAGCGAACTATCTAGTCGGTTAGTAACCCAAAATGGTATCCTAATCACTGGCATTGCATCAATTATGATTTTACTAATTGCGCGTGGTAGAGTATCTACTTTAGTAGTATTATATAGTATCAATGTATTTCTTACTTTTTCTATGTCTTTACTCGGACTTTGTATATACTGGATTAAAAGCCGCAGAATTAAAAAAGAATGGTGGCATAAACTCATTATGTCCACAATTGGTTTTATAGTTTGTTCTAGTATTTTGATAATTACTACTTTAGAAAAATTTGCTGAAGGTGGCTGGTTAACATTAGTAATTACTACTCTTGTTATTACTTTTTGCTTCATAGTAAGACAGCACTATCGTGAAGTAGGAATAAAATTAAAAGAAGCAGATGCAATATTTGCAGACCATCTTGGTAATGCTGATTTAAAACAAACTCAATTTTTACCAATTCAAAACAAATCAGGCAAAACAGCAGTGTTTTTTGTAGCTAAACATTATGGTGCAGGATTACATGCACTTCTTTGGGTAAGACGTTTATTCCCTGGTGTTTTTGAAAACTACGTATTTTTAACTACTGGAGAAATCGATTCACAAGCCATGGCAAATGAATCAATATTCAAAAAAAAATATCGTCGGGATTTAAATGAAATAATTAATCGCTATCGTTTTTTTTGTAATGAAAACAATTTACCTTCAGAAGGTTTGTTTAGCTACGGAGTAAACAACATTGAAGAATTAATTAAACTATCTCAATATGTACAAGAAGAATATCCAGATTGTGTATTTTTTGCAAGTAAATTAATCTTTATCGATGAAAACTGGTGGAGTAGATTACTCCATAATAACACCGTAACAACATTGCAACGTCGCTTACACTTAGAGGGTAAACAAATGGTAATTTTACCAATGAAAATTTAATATTTTAAGGTAATATAATATGTTAGCATCAAAATACTATATAAAAACTCAAAAACAAGCACCAAATGAAGCTGAATTAATTAGTCACAAACTAATGCTCAGAGCAGGTCTAATTAAACGCTTAACTAGCGGTATCTATACATGGATGCCGCTTGGTCTTCGCGTATTACGTAAAATAGAACGTATAGTTCGCGAGGAAATGCATGCAATTAATGCAATAGAAATCTTAATGCCAGCGGTACAACCTGCAGAAATCTGGAAAGAATCTGAACGTTGGGATATTATGGGCAGTGAAATGCTTAGAATAAAAGATCGCCATAATCATGACTTTTGTTTTGGGCCTACTCATGAAGAAGTTATTACAGATATAATACGTCGTGATGTAAAAAGCTATAAAGAGCTTCCATTATCTATGTACCAAATTCAAACTAAATTTCGTGATGAAGTACGTCCACGTTTTGGGGTAATGCGGGCACGTGAATTTATTATGAAAGATGCATACTCATTCCATACTGATTTTGAGTCATTAAACGCCACATATAATGACATGTATAAAGCTTATTCTAACATCTTTAATCGTTTAGGCCTAAAATTTAGACCAGTTGCAGCCGATACTGGGGCCATAGGTGGTACTGGATCGCATGAATTTCAGGTATTAGCAGAATGCGGTGAAGATATTATTGTATATAGTGATAATTCTGATTATGCTGCTAATATTGAATTAGCTGAAGCAAAAGCATCACGTGATAAACGTGGTACAGCTCAATTTGAGATGACTAAAGTATCAACACCAACTCAAAAAACTTGTAAAGAAGTAGCGCAATTATTAGCGATCCAACTAAATAATACGGTTAAATCAATAGTTGTTGAAGGGATAGATAATAATCCAGTATTGTTATTAATTCGCGGTGATCATGAACTCAATGAAGTAAAAGTATCCAAAATTAAGCAAATAAAACAACCAATGAGCCTAGTAGATGAAAATGTAATTAAAAAACATTTTAATTGTCAACCAGGATTTATTGGCCCAGTTGGCTTTAATGGTTTAATAATTGCTGATATTGAAGTTAATTTAATGAATGATTTTGTTTGCGGAGCAAACGATGATTTTTATCATTTAATTAATGTTAATTTTGGACGTGATTGTAAAGAAGCTGATTTAGTTGTAGATATGCGCAATGTAGTAGCTGGTGATCTATCTCCTGATGGACATGGTACATTACAAATGTGCAAGGGTATTGAGGTGGGACATATATTTCAATTACGTACTAAATACTCTCAAAAACTAAATGCTGTATATCTAGATCAAAATGGTAAAAATCAAGTAATGGAAATGGGGTGTTACGGCATCGGGGTATCAAGAATTGTTGGAGCAGCAATTGAACAAAATCATGATAAAAAAGGAATTATCTTCCCAATTAACATGGCACCATTTGAATTAATTATTACTCCATTTAATTATACAAAAGATAATATGACTAAACAAGCTGCTGATAACTTATACCAAAATGCTAAAAAAATAGGGTTAGATGTTTTATTAGATGATCGTCACGAACGTATTGGCTCATTACTTGCAGATAGTGAGTTACTAGGTATACCATACCGTATCGTAGTTAGTGAAAAAACTCTTGCTAATAATCAAGTAGAGCTTTATACCCGTCAAACTGAAACAGCTGAACTCATTGATTTAGAAGAAATAATTAATTACGTAGATACATTAATTAGATCTAAAAAAACATAATGTTTAAAAAAATACTTACTAGCTATATTATATTTAATTTCTGCACTCCTGTTTTTGCCTCGCAAGAACAGGATTTGCTATCACCAGATGTACAAGCATTACTCCAAACTGAAATTATAAATCCAGTTCCGCCGCACTTAGTCTTTAATTCTAAGCAAAATGCTGATGCATGGTTATTTGATATGTCTAATCGTTTACAAAAATGGATAAAAGATAAAGATACTCGCATTAGATATTTAACCATTATTCAATATGAATCAATTCGTGCTGGTCTTGACCCTCAGCTAGTACTTGCCTTAATCACAGTTGAAAGTAAATTTAATCAATATGCAATCTCACCAAATGGTGCATTAGGTATTATGCAAGTAATGCCATTTTGGGTAAAACAAATTGGGACACCAAATCAAGATCTACTAGATATACGCACCAACATTCGTTATGGATGTACTATATTACGCTATTACCTAGATAAAGAAAATAATAATCTAGATCTTGCATTAGCACGTTATAACGGAAGTGTTGGTCAATCATGGTATCCAAATTTAGTTAAAGATAGCTATACTAAATACTGGGAACCGTATCCAGTTATGTTAATGATTAATAACAAGCTAGTTGTTGTTGATTATACAAAAGACTAGAACTACCCACAACTTAGCTAAAACTTGAAGTTGGGGCTTCTTGGGAACTTCCTTTTGATCATAAAATCAATAACTTATCATTTTCTAAACAGTCGAAAAAAAGACCAACGAAACGCACGACGCCCTAGTCTGTAATTTATTCGCATCATTTTCATAATAACCACCTTTCAAAATTTTTAATTTATAACCTAATCTATTATAACCCCCGATATTTAAGCGCTTAAAATTGATTTTATGATTACTAAAAACCCATATTCTCTAACGATGTATTTGATATAGATGAGTAGAAGACGTCAGTTTTATATTCATCTTGCGCTATAACAGAATAATAAGATGTTGCATTATTTGTTGAGCTAAACTCAGTATTTGCCGCCCAAATCATTATACCACCGTAATTTCTATTCAATATGTCTTGAGTTGCTCGACTTGCCATAGATTGACTATTTTTTGATGGCCACAACCCTAAGAATAAATTTTGAGAAGGCACGCCAGCTTCTTTATAAAAAGTCAGATAATTTACATCGGCTGCATACGTCATTTCATAAACTTGATCTAAAAAGTTTGCTACGTTCGTTGTAGAACTTTGAAAGAATATTTTATCTGGTGCATAAGCTGCCATTGACAATATTTTGTTGCTAAATTTTGTATTTTTCTTAATTGCGCTAACAACATTGTAAAATGCTTGAGTGTTACCTTTACAAGTAGAATACTCATCATCAATGCTTAACCCATCAAGACCATATTTAACAATAGCATCGCTTACCATTTGGTTTGCTAGGCTAATTGCTACATCGCTATTCATATTACATGACCATCCAGCATTTTGATGATCTCCTAGATATGCAAGTTGCACTTTAATACCTTCAGCTTGCAATGTACGAATTGCGTTAATTCCCTCAACTGAATTTAACAATTTATCAAAGTATGAATTATAGTATAAAGTTGGGTGATTAGGATCTGTGCCATGTATATTTGCAGCAAATAAAACAACAGTTGAAAAGAACGGCTGGTTTGAATCTACTAACTTATATTTACCGATTGAAGAAACATCACTTATTGATGGATTATTTAAATAAACAGTATTTTGCGTTACTTTAGTAGTGCATGTTAAATTACCACTGATATTATCAACAGTTGAGCCTGATGAGCAAGTACTATAAACAATTACACCTAGAAGCATAAGAAATTTTTTCATTATTAAATTTCCCGTAAATATTTAAATTAGTATTATTATGGTATCAATTATACACGATTTTAGTTTAACCACATACCTCTGGATATACAAATTGTACCACCACTATGAAGAAAATGCAAATTTGGGGCTGTGAACATTTAAAAATAAATTTTATCATGTATATAAAATTTGTGATAAGATAACGGTGGGTATAATTTGATTTGCTACTCATTGGTAGTAAAATTGTTGTTTTTATATTTACAATCGAAAGGAACACAAGTAATATGAAAAAATCAATCTTAATCGGATTACTATTAATAAGCTCAAGTGCATTTGCAGCGCAAAATAGTTCCGCGGTAGTGACCACCGATCAATCGACACAATTAAACAAACCAACAGTTGGTGGGCGTCAACAAAGTAGCTCACAACAATTTGGTAATGTCCCTGTAACTGGCAAAAAAGGTCAAAAATATTACACTGCCAAAGATAAACCAGAAAACAAACCAACAATTGGCGGACTACAACAAAGTAGCTCACAACAATTTGGCACTCCATAAAACTATAGTTAATTTATTATAAGGAAATAAAACAAATATTAAAAAAATTATTTTAATTTTATCTGTATCAATATTAACTACATCTTGCGCTTCATGGTTTAACTCTAGCGAGAAAGTAAATGATAATCCAGCAGTTGGTGGACGTCAAGATAGTAGCGACATGTTATTTGGCTATACAAATAATATGCCTGCTGATGCAAATGGCACTACTAGCAAACCAAATGCAAGCGCAGCACAATAACAAATAATATAATTTATTTTTCAATTGGGAGTATTTAACATGTTAAAAAAATTATTATTAGCAGCCGCTATTAGCACTTCATTAGTTGCGTGTTCTTCAACAACACCTCCACCACCGGCTCCAGAGCCAACGCCGATGCCTGCGCCAACTCAAGAGCCGACGCCAGAGCCAACTCCGGAACCAACACCAGTGCCT
>DAHXMX010000003.1 GCA_027371515.1 Neisseriaceae bacterium | reverse complement strand
TGAAACTATATTCTATCAAAACATCACATTGATGGACTTTTTTATTTAACTTGGATCCTTATCCCGAATTGGCGTTTTTAAGTAAAATATAATATATGATATAAATGTTGAATTTTAAAAAAACCACTAAACTTAGTTTAGTGGTTTTTTTATTTATTTTAGTTATTATTATCTGATTTAACTATGGTAAGTTTTGATCTTTTTCTTTTTAATCTAAATAAAAATATTATGTAACTGGTAATAGTATATACAACAAAAAAACCATAAATAACTAAATCTGGATAAATCAAAAGCAAGGCAAAAATAAGTAACAAAATTAATAACACTCTAAATTTTCCACGATGTTGAAAATTTAATTCTTTAAAACTATAAAATTTAACATTGCTTACCATCGTAAATGCTGCAACTACTGTCATAATCGCATTCAAAACATGATAAATTGCACCATGAAATTTATATACAGAACAAATATAGATAAATCCTACTACTAAAGCAGCAGCCGCAGGTGATGGAATACCAATAAAATACCTTTTATCTTGACTAGCAGCCATAGTATTGAAACGAGCTAGTCTAAGACCTGCACATGCACAATAAATAAAAGCGATTAACCAACCTATTTTCCCATATTTATAAAGTCCCCAATTAAATGTTATAACTGCTGGTGCTACACCAAAGCTAACCATATCAGCTAGGCTATCAAGTTCAGCTCCAAATGGAGATGATGTATGTGTCATTCTTGCAACACGTCCATCTAAACTATCAAGAATCATAGCAAAAAAAATAGCAATTCCTGAAGAGATAAAATTATTTGCTATTGATTGTATAATAGCATAAAATCCACAAAACATGGCTGCTAGTGTAAATAAGCTAGGTAATATATAAATTGGTGATACTCTTGCTACTACAGGAGTATTGTGATTATTAAAATCCATAATATTAACTTTCTAATTTAGCTAAAATAGTTTCAGTTGCAAATACTTTTTGTCCAATTGTTACTAATGGCTTAGCATCTAATGGTAAATATATGTCAACACGAGAGCCAAAACGAATAAATCCATATCTTTGCCCACGTGTCAAAGTTTGGCCTTTTTGCACATAACATAATATACGACGAGCTATTAAACCAGCTACTTGAACAACAGTTATTTTATCCCCAGTTGGCAATTTTATTACCATTGCGTTACGCTCGTTTTCAGTTGAGGCTTTATCAAAATCTGCATTTAAAAATTTACCCGAGTAGTATTGTAAGTCTACAACTTCTCCATCAACAGGGCAGCGATTTGAATGTACATTAAATACATTCATAAATACACTTATTTTAAGAGCACGGTTATTTTGATAAACATCTTCTGTTTCTTCAATACAAATAATTTTACCATCTGCAGGTGATAAAACTACATTTGGTTGTGATGGTATTTCGCGCTTAGGATCACGAAAAAATTGAATAATAAAGATTGACACAATAAACAAGGGTAATGCTAACCAGAAATTACTTAAATGATAAATTAAAAGTGAAATAAATAGACTAATAATTATAAAAGGCCAGCCTTCTTTTGCTAAAATTGGATGAGGATAATATTTCATATAATGCTCTTTCTTAAAATTAGTTTTGTGTGTTATTTAAATTGAGATGCGACGTGGATGAACTATCATGATGTTCAGATTGATTGACAATTTGATTTATAAGATCATCGTTATATGTATCTGAGCTATTATCTTTATTATTATCTTTATTATTTTGATTTGCTTCAGATTCATTAACCGAAGTGTCTTTATCCATACCTGATAATGGAGTTGATCCTTGGTATATGTATTCGTCATTACCTTTCCAAGTTGTATTATGTAATACATCAATACCTGGAGGCATTGGTAATGATTTTTCAGGAATACTGCGTAATGCATCACGCATAAAATCAATCCAAATTGGTAATGCAAGAGTTGCACCAAATACATGTGAACCAAGTGTTTTAGGTTGATCGTAACCAACCCAAGTGATTGCTACTAAATTTGGAGTGTAACCATCAAACCAAACATCTTTAGCGTCTGTAGTTGTACCAGTCTTACCGGCAATATCGTTTCTTTGTAACTCACGATATGCACGTGCGCCAGTACCATAACGCACTACATCTTGTAGCATACTATTCATAATATAAGCATTCCTAGGATCAATTACTGTATTTGATTTATGAATATCAACAGGATCCGTCTGAGCAAGGATATGACCTTCATTGTCGGTAATATTTTTGATTAAATATGGTTCAACTAAATAACCACCATTAGCAAATACTCCATAAGCTTGAGCCATTTGCATCGGTGTTACTTCGATTGCGCCTAATGCTAAAGTAAGATATGGTTGAAATTGATCTTTATTAAATCCAAATTTAGTAATATAATTTATAGCAGATTCTGGAGATATTTGATTTAATATTTTAACAGTAACTACGTTTCTAGACAGTGTTAATGCTTGACGCATTGATATGTCACCTAAGAATTTATCATCATCATTTCTTGGACACCATTGAGCGTTATTATCACCACCATTTGGAAAGCATATTTCTGAATCACTAATAATTGTATTTGGCGTGAATCCGTACTCCAAAGCAGCTGAATAAATAAATGGTTTGAATCCAGAGCCTGGTTGGCGATTAGCTTGAGTAACATGATTAAATTTATTGTTGGTAAAATCAAATCCACCTACTAGAGCTTTAATTGCTCCATTATTTGGATCTAATGCAACAATCGAGCCTTCAACCTTCGGCATTTGCGTTAACATTGGTTTGCCATCATTTTGAATACGAACTCTAACTACAGAACCTTTTTTAATTTCTTTTTTGCCGCCGCTAGTTAAATATTTTTTAACAAAGTTTAATTCATTGCCGCTAAAAGTGTATTCATTACCATCTCGTATGCGCACTGTTAGTGAATTATTAGATTTCTTAATCACAATTGCTGCTTTAATATCTCCAAAATCAGTTAGATTATCAAATGCTTGTGAGAGTGTTTGCTCTATATCTGAGTCATCAGAGCTTAGATCTTCGATATTAATATAATCTTCAGGACCATTATAACCTTTACTCATATCATATTGAATGATTCCATTACGTAGTGAATTATAAGCAGCAAGTTGCATTTTACTATCGATAGTGGTATTTACTTTATAACCATCATTATATATTTTATCACCATATTTATCATATAGCATTTGACGAACCATTTCTGCAATATAACCTCCTGCATCAGTTGGATCTTGTTTAGTGCCCTTAACTAAGTGTATATCTTGATGAATAGCATCTTCATATTGCTGCTGTGTAATATACCCATTGTTAAGCATACGCCCTAGTACATACATTTCACGTTGATGAGAGCGTTTTTTGTTAACAATGGGGTTATATGCTGATGGTGCTTTAGGTAGTCCTGCCAATACCGCATATTGAGCTATAGACAATTGATCAATTGGTTTGCCAAAATAAGTTAGCGCTGCTTCTGCAAATCCATACGCTTTTTGACCTAGATAGATTTGATTAATGTATAAACTTAGAATTTGTTCTTTAGATAATGAATTTTCAATTTTATTTGCAAGCAATACCTCATTTAATTTACGTCCATAAGTTTTTTTGGAACTTAAGAAAAAATTACGCGCTACTTGCATTGTTATAGTACTTGCACCTGATTGCTTATGACCTGACACTATATTTAAAAATAAAGCGCGTACTATACCTAAATAATCAATTCCATGATGCTGGAAAAATCTTTCATCTTCGGCAGATAAAATAGCATTGATTAACATTTTAGGCGTATTTTCAAAACTTAAATAAATTCTACGTTCTTCCCCAAACTGACCAATTAAGACACCATCAGCTGAGTATATTTGTAATGGTAGTTTAGGTTGATAATCGCGCAAATCATCCATACTTGGTAATTTAGGATATATCATAACTACCATGATAGCAACAATTGCAGCACCAGCAATAATTAAACCGATACAAAATGTGATTAAGCGTAGAAGCCAGTTGGTTTTTTTCTTTTTGAAAGTGCGAGCTTTACTCATATTTTGTAATACCTATAAAAATATTAATCAAGTTATTCTATTAGATAAATTATTTTTTTATTCCCATTCAATTGTAGATGGTGGTTTTCCTGAGATATCGTATACTACACGATTAATGCCTTTTACCTCATTAATAATTCGATTAGCTACTGTAGTTATAAATTCAAATGGTAAATTGGCTACGTTTGCTGTCATAAAATCTGTTGTCTCAACAGCGCGTAGAGCAATAACATAATCATAAGTGCGCCCATCTCCCATTACTCCGACGCTTTTAATTGGTAAAAATACTGCAAATGCTTGTGATATTTTATTGTATATATTATGTTTATGTAATTCTTCAATAAAAATTGCATCTGCTTTTTGCAGTAACTTAATGTATAAAGGTTTTATTTCACCTAATACTCTTACCCCAAGACCTGGGCCAGGGAATGGGTGACGATAAATCATACTAGATGGTAATCCAAGATTAATCCCAAGATTGCGTACTTCATCTTTAAAAAGTTCACGTAATGGTTCTAATAGTTTTAAATTCATATCAGGAGGAAGCCCGCCAACGTTATGGTGTGATTTAATGTTATGGGCTTTTTTATTATTACTACCAGCTGATTCGATTACATCTGGATAAATTGTTCCCTGTGCTAACCATTTTGCATCTTTTATTTTTAGTGCTTCAGCCTGGAATATTTCAACAAATAGCTTGCCAATGATTTTACGCTTTTGTTCTGGGTCAACAACTCCTGCTAATTTTTGATAAAACATATCTTTAGCATCAATTTTAATTATATTAAGCCCCATGTTTTTATGATACATTTCCATAACTTGGTCTGCTTCATGATAACGCAATAGTCCATTATCTACAAATATGCATGTGAGATTTGCTCCTATTGCTTTGTCAATCAAAACAGCAGCAACCGAACTATCTACACCACCAGATAATGCCAAAATAACGCGATCATTTCCAACCATTTCTTTGATTTTATTAATTGCAGTTTCTGCGTAGTTTGGCATATTCCAAGACTGATCGCATTTACAAATATCTAATATAAAACGTTTAAATAATTCTTGACCTTTAGTCGTATGCGTTACTTCTGGATGAAATTGTACGCCATAAAGTTTTTTATCTTCATTAGCCATTGCAGCAATAGGGCATACTTGATTATTTGCAATTACTTTAAATCCTTGAGGCATGGAGGTTACTTTATCGCCATGACTCATCCATACTTCCATATATGGGCCAGTATTATCTGTACCATTAATGATACTATTTAATAATTTAGATTCAGTATTATATATTCTTGCATAGCCAAATTCACGATGTTGGCTATTTTCAACCTTGCCTCCTAATGATTGCGCCATAATTTGCATGCCATAGCATATACCTAAAATTGGAATACCAAGCTCGAAAATATCATTAGGTATGGTTGGGCTATCTTCGTTATAAGTTGAGTTTGGTCCACCTGATAAAATAATACCACTAGGTTTAAATTGTTTGATTTCTTCAAGTGTAATATCTGAAGAGCGTATTTCAGAATACACATTTAATTCACGAATCCGCCTAGCAATTAATTGAGTAAATTGCGAGCCAAAATCAAGAATAAGAATCTTACTGCTCATATTGAAATCCTTAGTTATGAATTATTGTACCTTGATCAAGACCTAAAACAACATCTTGTAACGAGTTTGGATTAAATATATTACATACATTTATATCTATGTTATGTTCACGGCACAAATCAAATGCCGAGATATCCATAACTTTTAATTTTTTATTAATTGCTTCATCAAAAGTAAGTTTAGAATATCTAATTGCATCGCTATATTGTTTAGGATCTTTATCAAATACGCCATCCACTTTGGTAGCTTTTATTAATAAATCGGCATTCATTTCAATAGCACGAAGAGCTGCGCTACTATCTGTAGTGAAAAAAGGATTTCCTGTCCCACCTGCAAAGATAATTATATTACCATCTTCTAGTCTACTAAGCATGCTATCGCGACTATATCCTTTTGCTATATTTTGGACTGCGAGTGCTGAATATAATTTTGCTTTAATTTTGCGATTAGCTAAAAAGTCTTTTAATGCAATTCCATTCATAATAGTTGCAAGCATACCCATGCTATCTGCATTTGCTCTTTGTAATCCTAATTCTTTACCATTAACTCCACGAAATATGTTGCCACCACCAATAACTATGCCAATTTTAATGTTTAGTTTAATTAGATTTTCTATTTGAGAAATCATACAGTCTAAAGTTCGTTTGTCGAACATATTTGAAGTATCTCCCATTAATGCTTCACCTGATAACTTTAGTAATATGCGCTTGTATTTAGCTGTACTCATGTAATCCTCAATTTAATATATCAATATATGAAATAAAGACCTTATTATAACAATAAATGGACTTTTTTTGCTATAATATTGTAATTTAGATAATAATGTTAAATAGTTGGATGAGATATTTATGTTGCATAATGATGTAGTTATAGTAGGTGGCGGGCCTATTGGTTTGTCGATGGCGATACTTTTAGCAAAACAAGATAAACGAGTTGTTGTTTTAAATCGCAGTAATACTTACTCTGGTGATGGGCGTATTTTAGCTATGTCTTATGCAAGTTATCTGTTTTTAGATAGCATTGATTCATGGGATATGGAGGTTGTTACTTCAATTAAACAAGTCCATATGTCACATTCTGGTTTTGGTATATCAACTATTAGGGCTACAGATTTGAACCTTCCGCAATTGGGTTTTACCGTTAAGTATACTGATTTATGTGATAGATTATATAAAAGCGCAACTAGTAATCCAAATATTAGACTAATTGAAGCTAATGTGTTAGACGTTAAGTCTTTAAGTGAATATACTTACATTGAATATGAGTCAGATGGTGTATTGACTGGTATTACTTGTGATTTAGCTATTATTGCAGAAGGTGGTAAATTAAAAATCAGTAATGTCCAGTATACGACATATGATTATAATAAATATGCAATAATAGCTAAATTAAATATGCATGATAAATGTCAGCATGATATTGCTTATGAACGGTTTGACGATGAAGGTTCTATGGTGTTTTTACCATACGGTAATGATTATGTTTTAGTTTGGGCTGTTTTAAATAAAAATATTCATGATTATACTACCAAAGATTATATAGATATGAAATTACGCGATTTATCTTTTATTAATCGTTTTGCTGGATTTGAGTTAGATAATCAGATACATTCATTCCCATTAAAATTACAAGTAGCGCAAAAGCGTACTTTTAATCGAGTTGTTTTAATTGGTAACTCATCGCAGATTATTCATCCAATTTCAGCTCAAGGATTAAATTTAGGTTTCCGAGATTGCATGGATTTAGATGCTGTGATTAAACGATTTAACAATTATCATGATGTTGTAGGACAATATGACTCATACCGACTTAATGATGCTAAACGTGTGGTTAATTTTACTCATTTTTTAGCTCGATTTATTGATAATCCTAAAATTAGGCATGTAAGAGGATTGGGTATAATTGGGTTAAGTAATTGTCAAAAGTTACAAAATTATGTGGCTAAAAGTTTGATTTTTGGGGCGTGATATGTTTGATGTTGTGTTAGTTGGTGGTGGATTAGTTGGTTGTGCTTTTGCTCTTGACTTGGCCCAACAGCGCTCAGATTTTAAGATTTTAATAATTGAAAAAAAACCGTATAAGCAATTAGTCACAGATGAATTTGATAGTAGGATATATGCTATTTCACCTCAAAATCTTGATTATCTTGCTCGATTATTTGTATATCCTGATAAGGAACGTATAGGTATTATTGAACAAATGAAAATATACGGTGATAAACATAGTAAACTTGTATTAGATAGCAAACAAAATAGAGAATTATACTTATCTAAAACTATTGAATATAAAAATTTGCAAAATAAGCTATATGAAGAATTAGCAAAATTAGATAATGTTGAGTTTAAGTATGATGAGATTATTGACATAGAAAATGTATTTGATAATATCGTTATTCACACTAATAATGGTGTTATTCAGACTAGTTTAATAATTGGTGCTGATGGTGCTAATTCTATGGTACGTAGTAAGTTTGGTATACAGGCTAATTTATATGATTATGGTTATAGCGGTGTGGTTGCCAATTTCACTACTGAACTAGTGCATAATAATACTGCATACCAATGGTTTAAAAATGGTTCGGTTTTAGCTTTTTTGCCTTTGTCTAACAATAAAATATCTATAGTTTGGTCTACGGATAAATATCAAGAATTATTAAATCTTAATAGTGAAGATTTTGAACAACATGTTGCTTCATTTGGTGATTATAAGTTAGGTAAATTAAAATTAATCTCTAAACCTGTTGCTTTTCCTTTGCGTTTATATACTTTAAATAAAGTATATGCTAAAAGAGTGGTATTAATTGGTGATGCAGCACATACGATTCATCCTTTAGCTGGGCAGGGTGTTAATTTAGGTTTTGGTGATGCTAGGTTACTTGCGTCTATTTTAAGTAAGATGTCTAAATCACAATTTGGTGAGCCATCTTTATTTCACAGATATAATGCACAGCGTATTGTTAAGGTGCGTCAAATGCAATTAACTTGTCATTATTTACATTTATTTTTCAAATCGAAATATATTACGTTGTCATTATTGCGTAATACTGGTTTAAATCTTGTGAATAATATTCCATTAATAAAAAAATATTTGATTAATAAGGCTATATCGTATTAAAATGGCGGTCTGTAGTGGTGGTTATTTAATTTAATATAGTTAAAAAAGGAGTAATATGAAATTAACTACTATAAGTAAAAAAATAATAAGCGTTGGTTTAGTTTGTGCATCTTTATATGGATGTAATAAGCCAAGTAATACGCCAGATCAATTAAAAGAACAATTAAAAAAAGAAATTCCTGGTCTTGAACAAATTGATGCAATCAATAAGTCTCCAATTGATGGTGTTTCTGAGGTTGTAGTTGGACGTAAGATTTTTTATGTAACTAATGATGGCAAGTATCTTATCTTTGGAAACGTTATAGATGTGGCTTCAAAAAAAAGTATTACTGAGCAAAGAATGCAAGAACTAAGTAGACTAGATTGGAGCAAATTACCTCTTGAGTTGGCTATTAAAGAAGTTAATGGTAACGGCTCTAGAAAAATTGCGGTATTTTCAGATCCTGACTGTCCATATTGTCAAATGTTTGAAAAACAAGTTGTACCTAATTTAAAAGATACAACAATTTATACATTCATGTTTCCATTGCCAATGCATAAAAATGCTAAATCTGATGCAATTAAAATTTGGTGTAGCAAGGATAGATCATCAACTTGGACTGCTTGGATGAGAGATAAAAAACCTTTACCAACGGATACTAGTTGTGATATCTCTGAACTTGAAAAAGTTATTAAGTTTGGTCAGGAGACAGCACAAATTGATGGTACTCCAGCGATTGTTTTAGAAAATGGTCAACTACTGCCAGGTATGTTGCCAGCTGATCAATTAATGATTCAAATGGATATTGCTGCAGGCAAGTCACCTAAAGTAGATGTAAATGCTTCGCAAGCTAAATAATAATTATTGTTGATATTATTAAATGAGGCTTGAATATGATTATTCAGGCCTTATCTGCATTTGGAGTATGGTTTTGTTGCTTAGAAAATTTTTTTTAGCTTTTGTGGCTATTTTTTTAATATATAGTTCATTTGCTGATACTACAGTTGATAACATTAGAAATAAATTAAAAGTGAGTTTACCTGAACTCAAAGTAGATCGAGTTACTCCATCTGTTGTACCCAATATATATCAAGTATTCTCTGGACATAAGGTGTTTTATGTAGATAGTAGTGGGAATTATGCATTTTTGGGTAATTTAGTAGATTTAAATACTAAAAAAAGTTTAACGGAGGCAACAGTTCAGGAGTTAAGTGTTGTTAATATAGATGATTTACCATTAACTATTGCAATTCGTCGAGTAATTGGTAATGGTGATAATAGATTGGTAGTATTTACTGATCCAGATTGTCCATTTTGTCAGCGTTTAGAACAAGATACCATATCTAAATTAAATAATATAACTGTATATTATTTCTTATACCCGTTACCGATACACAAAAATGCAATTAGCGATTCTAAAAAAATACTTTGTGCTGAAAATCCAGATGCAACATTTGTTGAATATATGAATAAAGGTATACAATTACCAAAAAGAGTAGATTGTAATAGTTCTAAAAAGTTAGATACCATGATTAATGTAGCTAATAAGTACGGAGTAGACGCAACTCCAACTATCGTATTACCTAATGGTAAGTTAATATCAGGGTTAGTACCAGTGGATTATTTAAATAAATTAATTCAAGAATCTACAGTGGTAACTAAGCAGAAATTAGTAGAATCGACATCAAAAGGAGCACAAAAATGAAAAAAACAGTATTAGTAACCGGTGGTTGTGGGTATATTGGTTCGCATACTGTGGTTGATTTAATTAATCATGGCAGCAATGTAATTATCGTTGATAATTTAGCCAACTCATCAATTGAAGTTTTAAATCGTATTAAAATAATTACTGGTGTTATGCCTTTATTTTATAAGCTTGATATTTTAGATCGTGAAGGTTTGGAAGATGTTTTTGCAAATAATAAAATTGATGCAGTTATACATTTTGCAGCTTTTAAAGCGGTAGGTGAGTCGGTTGAAAAACCACTTGATTATTATTATAACAATATATCTGGTAGCATTATATTATTTCAAATCATGCAAAAATATAATGTTAAAAACATAGTTTTTAGTTCATCATCAACAGTTTATGGTAATCCTAAAACAGTTCCAGTAGATGAATCTTTTCCAACTAGTGCGACCAATCCATATGGTTGGAGTAAGCTTATTACAGAGCAGATTTTACGTGATTTACATGTTGCAGACAATAGTTTTACTGTAGCAATATTACGTTATTTTAATCCAGTTGGGGCGCATAAATCAGGTATATTGGGAGAAGATCCTAAGGGTATCCCTAATAATCTTATGCCATATATTTCACAAGTGGCGATTGGAACTCGTGAGTATGTAAATGTATTTGGTAATGATTATGATACATATGATGGTACGGGAGTTCGTGATTATATTCATGTGCTTGATTTATCAAATGGTCATATTTTGGCACTTGATTATTTATACAAAAATCAAGGTCAGGTATTGATTACTAATCTTGGAACTGGGCGTGGCTATTCAGTGATTGATGTTATTAAATCATATAGTCGTGCATGTGGTCGTGAGTTATTATATAAAATATGTCCAAGGCGTGCTGGAGATGTTGCTGTATCTTATGCAAATTGTGACCATGCATATAAAACGATAGGTTTTAAAGCACAATATAATCTTGATGATATGTGTAACGATAGTTGGAAATGGCAATCTAATAATCCTAATGGGTATGAAAAATAATTTTATGTTACGTAAAATCAGTATTATTTTATGTGGATGCATTATTATAAATAATGCATTCGCTGATACTAATGTTTATACTCAACGTCAATTGGATGATTTTATTCAAAAATTTTCTTTAAAATATAAATTACCGCCTGAATATATTAGAGATTCATTAGCAAAAGCAAAGTTCCAGGAAGATAGCTATCTTTCACAAATGTCATATATTCAAAATAAAAAAAAACATATTGTTAAATCATGGGCAAAATACAGATCGCAGTTTTTAAATCCAATCATGATTAATAATGGAGTAAATTTTGTATGTAAAAATAGACAGGCACTTAAATTAGCTGCCAAGACTTATGGTGTTCCAGAGCAAGTTATGGTGGGTATAATTGGTGTTGAAACGTCTTATGGGGGTTTTACTGGTAATTTTAGAGTATTGGATGCTATAGCTACAATTGCATTTAACGTGGAACGTAGACGCGCTTTTTTCCAAGATGAATTGGCGCAATATTTATTAATGTGTTATCAATATAATTTAGAACCAACAAACATGAAAGGCTCTATTGATGGTGGTTTTGGTTTATCACAGTTTATGCCAAGTTCATATATGAAATTTGCGGTAAGTGGTAATAGTAGTACCCCACCGAATTTATATATAGCACGAGATGCAATTTTAAGCGTCGCAAATTATATCAAAGAACATGGGTGGGAAAAAGGTCAGCCAGTATATTTAAATGTTACGCGTACTATAGCGACTTGTCAGAATTTAAAATGCAATCAAATGAAACCTGCATATAAATTGTCTATATTTAAACAAAATGGGGTAAAGTTTAAATCATCAGTTAATCTTTCACAAACTGGTGACTTAATTACTTTAAGTGATTCATACGATAAAAATGCTTACATAGCTTTACATAATTATTATGTATTATTTTCATATAATCATAGTCTAAAATATTCTATGGCTGTGTATCAATTAGGTGTTGCTGTTATTAAACAAGTAGAAAAATCTAATTGTAAATAATAAGACCTATTTTATGATGTTAGTAACATCTTTATTTCTAGTTAAATAATTATCAAGTGCAATGTTTGCAAGCTTATCAGCAAGCTCATTATTAACGTTTCCATTATGCCCACGCACCCAATTCCAAGTTATATTATGTTGTTTTGAAATCATGTCTAGTTCTTGCCATAAGTCAGAATTTTTAATATTTTTATAGTTTTTGGTACGCCAATTATGAATCCATTCAGTGATACCTTTTTGCACATATTGACTATCAGTATATATTTGAATAGTACATTTGCGTTTCAGGATTTTTAGTGCTTCAATAACTGCTCTTAATTCCATGCGATTATTGGTAGTATTTTCCTCAATGCCACTTATTTCTTTATGATAACTCTTGTAACTAAGAATAGCGGCATAGCTACCAAGGCCTGGGTTACCGCGACAAGCACCATCAGTATAAATAGTAACTATTTCGTTTTGCATATTTTTGCTGTCCCAAGATTAGTATCCAATATTACATCGGTTAGATCTTGATATTGGCTATTTGGTTTGATAGCTAATTTGTCTTTGGTTATAATTAATCCAAAATTCATTGCCATAGTTGGAAACCAACGATCACCAACTTTATCTAGCCATTTCAGATTACGGAAGTTTTTAGATTTATTGATAGGAGGACAGTAAGAAAAAAATTTACCACCTTTAATATAAAAACCTTTATTCTTTAATAGCGTTTTTAATTTATTAAGATTAATCATTGAGTGAATCTCTTTAAAAATATCTTTTTGAGCAAATGGTTTGAAACAATATTTATCATTAAAACTTGTAATAATTAAGGTTGCATTACTTGACATTACTCGATAAAATTCATCGATAATGTGTTCGTAGTTAGAATGAAATTCTAAAACATGTGGACATACAATCAAATTAATACTATTATCCATAAAAGGCAAGAACTGTAAACTGGTTTTTATATCTTGTTCAATATTTATATGGTTAGCTATTTTATTGCCTTGTAATAGGTTGATTTGTTCAAGTCCAATTTGTAATGAATAATTACCATATAAATTTTGTACTACATTACTGTAAAATTTTCGCTCATTCCATAGTACATATCTACCTAATGGAGTGTATAATAACCATTGCTGTAATTTTTGTGATTCATTCATATGCAAATAAAATACCTTAAAGCTTTTGCTGATAACTACATATGGTTAATAATACATCAGCAACAAATAATTGTTGTTGACCCCGGAGAGTCTTATAATGTGCTAAATTATATCATAGATAATAATTTAAGGCTAAAAGCAATTCTATTGACTCATGATCATAGTGATCATGTTAGTGGAGTGGAAGATATATTAGCTCATTATCAGGTGCCTGTTTATGGTAATTGTAACTATGCTACAATTAATATTGTAGAGAATGAGTGTATCAAATTATTTGATGATATAGGAATTAAAGTTATTATAACTCCTGGTCATACTTATAATAGCGTATGTTATATGATAGAACATAACGAGCAAAAGTGTTTATTTTGTGGTGATACATTGTTTGCATCAGGTTGTGGGAGAGTATTCACGAATGATTATTATGCTATGTATCAAAGCTTACTTAAGATAAAATCTTTAGACACAAAGACCTTAATTTATCCAGCTCATGAATATACTTTAAAGAATATAGATTTTGCATTACATCTTATGCCTTCTGAACAAATGCTTGATGAATATTATAAACAATGTAAAATAAATTATCAATTGAATCACACTACATTACCGACTACACTAGTTAATGAATTAAAATTTAATCCATTTTTAAAACTAGATGATACACGAATTATTAGTTGTATGGAAAATGTTTTTAATGTATCAATTAATAGTAATTATGATTGTTTTAAGTATTTACGTATGTATAAAAATAATTTTTGAGTTTTGTGATTTATGCTATTACATTTTTTTCAAGAGCATTATTATTTGTTATTAATATTTCTATTTTTTATGGGTTTATTGGCCGGTTTTGTTGATGCTATTGCAGGTGGTGGTGGTTTGGTTAGTATTCCTGCATTAGCGTTAACTGGTATGCCAATTGTGATGATTTTAGGTACTAATAAATTTCAGTCTTCAGTTGGTACATCAATTACTGTTTATAAATATTATAAGGATGGGTTAATTAATTTTATAACTGTATATCGTGGTTTAATATTTGGCTTTTTGGGTGCTTTATTAGGTGCGATTACTATTAATTATGTACCAAATAATTTTATGCGATTAATTATTCCTTTTTTAATGTTGGGTGTGTTTTTGTTTAATGTATTTAATAAGAATTTAGGCATTAAACCTGGTAGAAAAAGAATGAATGATATATTGTTTTTTTCTGTATTTGGCTTTATTTTTGGTTTTTATGATGCATTTTTTGGACCTGGAGTTGGTAATTTTTGGATTATTACAATTGTATTTTTTTTAGGTTATACATTTTTAGAAGCATCAGGATATGCTAAAGTGCTTAACTTGAAGAGTAATATTTTTTCCTTGGTTGTATTTTTGTTTTGCGGTCATGTTGATTTTATATTTGGTACTATTATGGCTTGTGGGCAGTTTTTAGGTGGTTATTTAGGTGCTAAGGCTGTAATCTTTAAAGGTTCCAAATTCGTTCGTCCATTTTTTATGACTGTAGTATTAATTAATGTTATTGTATATTTTTATACACTACTTTTAAATCAACCAATGCTGGGAGGTTAGTTATGGTAGATAATCAAATTTCGGTATTAAAGACTCCGCCTCATTCAATAGAAGCAGAACAGATGATATTAGGTGGATTATTATTAGGTGAAGATGCTTATGTCCATATTGCCGGTTTTTTATTTGAAGCACATTTTTATCGTAAAGAACATCAGATAATATATCATCATATCATGAAACTCACAGCATCTAATCGTAATGTAGATGCAATTACTTTAACAGATTCATTAGCTTTGACTAATGAGCTTGATTATGTGGGTGGTATCGATTATATTAATAGTTTAGTAGAAGCAACTGCAAGCAGTAGCAATATTATGAGTTATGCAGAAATTGTACGTGAAAGATACATTTTACGTGAATTAATTAAGGCTTCAAATGAAATATCAGAAAATGCTTATTCGCCAGGTGGGCGTGATATAGAGCTTATTTTAGATGAATCTGAACAGCGTATTTTTCAGATTAAAGATTTAAATATGGCAAATAAGCAATTTACTGATTTTCGTGAGTTACTTAATCGTGTTATTGAACGTACTATTCAAATGTCGGAAAGAAAAGATAAAAATGGCATAACAGGTATTGCAACTCATTTTACAGAATTAGATAAATACACCTCAGGCTTGCAGCCAGGTGAATTAATTATTGTTGCAGGTCGTCCTGGTATGGGTAAAACCTCTTTTGCTTTAAATTTAGGTGAAAATATAGCCTTGAAAAATAAGTTGCCTGTTGTAATCTTTACTCTCGAAATGACTGGAGAACAATTAGCCCAAAGACTTCTTAGTTCAACAGCAATGGTTGACCAAAGTAGTATTAAGCGTGGCGATTTAACATACGAAGAGATGGATAAATTGTATTTAGCGATGGATGGTTTGCGTAATGCCCCTATATTTATAGCTGAGACACCAGGAATTAATGTTTTAGATTTAAGGGCAAGATCTCGCCGCATTCACGATAAGGAAGGTAAACTTGGTCTAATTATTATTGATTATGTGCAGATTATGTCGGGATTAGGTGGTAATAAAAATACAAATCGTGCACAAGAAATTGCTGATATTTCTCGTTCTTTAAAAGCATTGGCTTTAGAACTAAATGTTCCTATTGTTCTTTTGTCGCAACTTAATCGTGAAGTTGAGAGTCGGCAGGATAAACGTCCTAATATTGCTGATTTGCGAGAGTCAGGTGCATTAGAGCAAGATGCCGATATTATTCTTTTGTTATACCGTGATGAATATTATGATAAAGAAAACTCAAAAGATAAGGGTTTGGCAGAGTTAAATATTGCTAAAAATCGTAGTGGTTCAACTGGAGTGTTAAAGCTTGCTTTTATTGGGAAATGTACTCGTTTTTTAAATCCATATATAGATGATATTGGTGAAAATGAATAAATTGCAAATACGTAGTAATAAGATATTTAGTATTTTACGTGAGAATAATCCATATCCAACTACCGAGCTTAAATATAACTCAGAATTTGAATTGTTAGTGGCTGTTGTGTTATCGGCTCAAGCAACTGATGTATCAGTTAATAAAGTAACTGAAAAGTTATATAAAATTGCTAATACACCTGAAGGCATTTATAATATTGGTTATGATAGATTGAGTGAATGTATTAAAAGTATTGGATTATATAAAACCAAAGCTAAGAATATAATTGCTTTATGTAAAAGATTAATGGAGTACCATAATTCTCAAGTTCCACGTAATTTTGATGATTTAGTTTTATTACCTGGAGTTGGACGAAAGACTGCTAATGTGATACTAAATACACTTTTTGGAGAAAAACGAATAGCTGTTGATACGCATATTTTTAGATTAGGAAATCGTATTGGTATTGCAAAAGGTAAAAATACTCTTGAAGTAGAGTTACAGTTATACAAAGTAATTCCTGATGAGTATTTGCTTTATGCGCATCATTGGTTAATTTTACATGGTAGGTACATTTGTACTGCACGTAATCCAAAGTGTTATAATTGTAGCATTGTCGATTATTGCGATTATTATCTAAAGGTTATGAAAACAAAGTAATTTTAGCTATATTAAGTTATTATTTATAGGGTGTATTACTTGGATAAATTAGTTGATTGTAAGTATTTTGCTTCTCGTTTACTTGGGCTAAATAGTCTTTTTGATAAGCCTGGTTGTATAATTGAAATTGAATTAGACAGAGATATTGATAATGTTGCAAGTATTTTTGTAAATAATTTATCTCGGGTACTAGATGAGGTAAATGAATTTAAATATCAAATAAAAAAATCTGTTTATTCTACTGGTTTTCAGGTTGGTATATCAGCTCCATATGATTTGATTTATGTATTATGTAGTGTAATGGATGAGGTTTGGGAGAGTACAGCGCATGCATTAGATAATGCTATTAATATTGATTTTAATCGCTTAGTTAATATGGCTAATGCTTATATCAAGCAAGATATTAATTTATTAGTGCGTAAAATTGCCAAAACAGCTAACGCCAGAAAAGTTAATTTTTTTATTAATAATGATATTGTATATTTAGGTAGTGGTAAGTATGGTTATGCCCAAAAAATTAATAAAATAAAAAAAATAAATGATATACCTTGGGAAAAAATTAAAGATGTTCCTATTGCGTTAGTTACTGGTACTAATGGTAAAACTACAACTACGCGTTTAACGGAATTTATTTGTCGTAAATCTGGATTAAAATCTGGATATTGCTCTAGTGATTGGGTAATGAATAACGGTAAAATTGTTACTAAGGGAGACTTTTCAGGACCTATGGGGCATCATTTGGTTTTATCTAACCCGAAGTTAGATGTTGCGATTTTAGAGGTTGCAAGAGGTGGTATTTTAAAGCGTGGCATATTGCCTAATTATACTGTATCAGCTACTGTTACTAATATCTCACAAGATCATTTAGGTGATAGTGGTATTGAAAACTTAGATGATTTAGCTAGACTTAAAGGATTAATCTATAACTCATTACTTGATACAGGGTGTGCTATTATTAACCTAGATGATGAACATATACGAAAATTAAATATTTTACATCAAGTAAAATGTTATTTATCAACTAAGCTTAGCGAAGAAGAGATTTCTACTTATTTAACTCAAGATAATTTTGTTGTATTTATTGACGGTAATGATATTATATTAAAATTAATAAACAAACGCTATATTATTGCTAATTTATTATTTGTTCCACTTACTATTCATGGTTTAGCAAAATATAATTATGAAAATATTCTTCATGCGGTTGCTTTATCATATTCATTAGGTATAAAGCCAAGTGATATTAAAGCTGGATTATTAAAGTTTGCTTCTAATAATAATTTTAATTATGGTAGATGGAACTATTTTTTTTCAAAAAAGCATGGACATATAGTTGTTGATTTAGCTCACAATCCAGCCGGCCTTAATTCAGTTCTTGCTTTGGCTAGAGATTTTAAGAATTTATTTAAACTGTCAGGTAAACTTGTTTTAATGTATGGAGTAACAGCAGATCGTCGTGATACGATACCTGAAGTAATAAATGTTATTAATTCATACGCAGTTGATGATTTGGTAATTAAAGATTTTGTATTTAATTTACGAGGTAGTAAATTAGGCGAAATTCCTAATAAATTATATAATGCTTTACTTGATCATGGTTATCCAAAAAACAAATTACGCATAATACTTAATGAATTAGATGCAGCAAAGTATTTGGTTAAGCGTGCATCATCTAATGATTTAACAATTTTATGTACGCATGAGAATATATCTAAGGTAATTAAAATTATAAAACAAAATAGTTAATTAGTTTAAGTTATTAGTTTTCAGGCAGCGATTTCATATCGCTGCTTTTTTTTGTAAAAAAAAGTTGACATAATCAAATTTTTATGCTAAAGTGGAGTATATTGGTGTAAAGTGTAGTTTTGTGGGGTAAAATATGTTTGGTGGGGTTTCTCACTTAAATCTTGATCCAAAAAATCGTATAGCAATTCCAGCTAGGTATCGTGATATGTTGGTGACAGATTTTGACAATAAACTTGTGTTGACTTTGGAGTCTGCGCAATGCATATTGATTTATCCTGAAAAAATTTGGTTATCGGTACGTGATAAAATCCAAAATTTACCTACAAGCTCGCATCCGTTAGTTAAAAGTTATCAAAGATTGGTGCTAGGTTACGCTGAAACTGTAGATATGGACAAATCGGGAAGGTTGCTTATTTCTGCTAGTCTTAAGAATATGGTTGGTTTAGGAAAAGAATTGGTTTTAGTTGGGCTTGGTAATAGATTCGAACTTTGGAATGAAGCTTCATGGATAGAAGAAACTCAAAAAGCGTTAACTGCATCTCAAGATGATTTAGCTACATTACTTAATGGGTTTACACTATAAATGAGCCATTATTCAGTGTTATTAAATGAGTCTGTTGAGCTTTTAAATATTAAATCAGATGGTGTTTATATTGATGGAACTTTTGGGCGCGGTGGACATAGTAAGCTTATATTGTCAAAGCTAGGAGCAAATGGTAGATTGATTGCTTTTGACAAGGATATTGAGGCAATAAATTATGCTCATAATGAAATATCAGATAGTAGATTTACTATTGTTCATGGTGGTTTTACTTGTTTTGAAGATGTATTACAAGAATATAATATAAAGTATATTGATGGTGCTATTTATGATCTTGGAGTGTCTTCACCGCAACTTGATGATGCTAATCGTGGTTTTAGTGTTCGTTTTGATGGGCCATTAGATATGCGAATGAATAATACTAGTGGCTTAACGGCTAAAGATTGGATTAATACTGTAACTGAAGAAGATTTGGCTAATGTATTATGGCAGTACGGTGAAGAAAAATTATCTAGAAAAATAGCTCGAGAAATAGTAAAAAAAAGGGCTGAAGAGTTGATTACAACAACGACTAAATTAGCTAATATTATTCAAAGCGTAATGCCTAAGAAGTTTCAAACACAGCATTCTGCCATTAGAAGTTTTCAAGCAATACGGATTAAGATAAACAATGAATTAGATGATATTAGGCAATTATTAGATACGTTACCTTATGTCTTAAATAAAAATGGACGTATGGTTGTGATTAGCTTTCACTCTCTAGAAGATCGAATGATTAAAAATAAATTTAAAGAGCTATCTCAAGATGAGCAATTGCCTAAATGGGTATATAAACAACCGAAAAAGGCTGATTTTCGATTGATTGCGAAAAAGATCAGAGCTGGTAAGACTGAACTTGATGAAAATAATAGAAGCAGAAGTGCAATTATGCGGTGTATTGAAAGAGTTAATTTTAATTATGCTTAGAATATTTAATGTTATTTTATTAGGTTTTTTGATTTATAGTGCTTTTCAATTGGTAGGTATAAGATATAAATCAAGGCAGGATTATTCTAAATTAGCATTATTAAAAAAACAAACTAGTGATATGAATGATGAATACACGAAGCTTTTGTTAGAAGAAGGAACTTTTTCTTCAAAAATGGTTCTTTCTGATTATGCAATAACTAAATTGGGTTTTATTCAAGCAGATAAAAGTCATATTATAGAGATGCTTAAAAGTATTTGTTATAAAGAATATAGTGAAGAGTGTGTACTAGCAACGGCTGGTAATTTAAATAATC
>DAHXMX010000039.1:1113-7829 GCA_027371515.1 Neisseriaceae bacterium | reverse complement strand
TTTTATGTAATAAAAAGCTGGATGCTAAGTATTTTAAATGGCGGACAAGACACGGGGTGTACTTAAAAGAAATTTTTCAGCCGTTACGCAAAATTGATAGATATTTATTTAATGGGAAATTATTACAAATTTACAAAAAACTTAGATCTAAGTTTTAACTTAACGGGTGATAACTCCCATAATGCAATAAAAAAAGATTAAAGAGGATTAAATGCAGATAATATGGTGTTGTGGTGGTTTAGGAAATCAAATGTTCCAATATGCTTTTTATCGACGCTTACAATTAGATTTAGTTCGTGGATACAGATATGACAAGTTCAATGATTTCAGTAGTAATGCCAGTATATAATGCTGAAAAATATGTTATTGAAGCAGTTGAAAGTATTTTAAATCAAAGTTATTCTGATTTTGAGTTTATTATCATTGATGATTGCTCTACTGATAGTAGTTATCAGATCTTACAAAGCTATGTGACTAAAGATCATCGTATTAAATTATTCAAAAATGAGATAAATAGTAAGTTGCCTAAAACATTAAATTTTGGTATATCGCAGGCAACAGGTAAATATATTGCTCGTATGGATGCAGATGATATTGCATTACCAGAGCGTTTTGCTAAGCAAGTAGCATTTATGGAAGCTAATCCAAAAATTGGTGTTTGTGGGACATGGTTAAAGGTATTTAACGAAAATATAAAATCAATTCAAAGTGAAAGATGCTATCCTTGTGATCCAGAGATATTGAAATTAAATATGTTGTTTGTTGAGTGTAGCATAGCTCATCCTTCAGTTATGATTCGTAGAAGTGTTTTTTACAATAACCAACCATACGAGCAAGAGTATATAGCAAAAGCTGAAGATTATGAATTATGGTGCAGGCTGATTCGTCGAGGTGTTTTATTTGCAAATTTACCAGAGTTTTTATTGTATTATCGTGTTACACCTAGTCAAATATCCCAAGTTTATTCTCAAAATCTAAGTAACTCAAGCAAAGAGATTTTGTGTTGTAATTTGAATTTCTTTTTTGGTAGATTTGTTACTTTGAATGAGATTTGGCGCTTTGTTGAGATTAAATTTTCTGAGAAACAGCATTTAAAATTTTATGATTTATTATTTTATTTCTCTTTTGTGAGAAAAATTAAAGCAATTAATAAACAGCATTGCATCTTTGATGTTCAGGCATTTAATGATTGTATGAAATCAGAAACATTTATAGGATTATGTCATAGATTATTGAGAAAAATAAAGAAAAGAGGTTAATTTGAAGAAAATTTTATTCATATGGTCTCAAATAGATAATAATGGTGGTGCTGAATTCGCATTAGTTGATTTATTACATAATTTATATCCGTATTATAAGATTGATGTATTGTGCCATGAAAATGTTTATAAACAAGTATTACCAGCTGAGATTAATATTCTTTTTGTATCTCAACCTAGTCAAAATAAGATAATTAAGCTTATCAATAAATTTAAATTAATGTATAAATTATTTCAATTAGTGAATAAGTATGATTTGTTGATATTAAATGACGTTCCTTTTATTAATGTGATTGTTTGGTTTGTTACGCGAATAACAAGATCGAAATATTTAATCTGGGTTCATTCATGTAGAGATGAGATAAAACCTGCTAATAAGAAATGGATACAATTTCTGTATAAAAAATCAGCGATTTGTGCTCCTTGTATTGTATGTGTTTCAAATTACGCGGCTAAATCAATGCGTAATTATTTAAATCCTAGCGTAGCTAATATAGAGGTGATATATAACATTATTATTCGTAAAATACCAATAAGTGATGATATTAGTTTACCAAATGATATAGTTAAAATTTGCGCAGTTGGGCGATTGGCGCATGAGAAAAATTTTGCATTGTTAATTGAAGCATTAAATATAATTAAGAAGCAAGCTAATAATAAATTTCATTTATATCTTTGTGGTGATGGTTTAGAAAGACAATCTTTAGAAGAGCTGATTAAAAAATATCAGTTAAATGAGCTTGTTACCTTAGTTGGTCATACCGTTCATGTGATGAATTATATAAATCAATGTGATATATTGGTTTCATCATCTAATTCAGAGTCGTTTTCTCTTGTTGTTTGTGAAGGTTTGTTATGTAACAAGGCGTTAATTGTCACAAATACTGGTGCAGCAGAAGTCGTTGAATATGGAAAGTATGGAGTTGTTGTGGAGCGAAATAATGTAAAGCAAATGAGTGCAGCTTTATTAGAGCTAGTTGATAATGCAGAACTACGAAAACAATACGGTGATAAAGCTCATAATGCGTTACATAAATTTAATTCAGCTGGTATTGTTAAGCGATGGATTGAAACAATAGAGAAGATTACACATGCGGATAAAGAATAATGATATCCCAATGAATGGATATCTGTCTAAAGGTATTTTGGGTAAGATTTACCGTGTTGTTGATAAGATTGGTTATACTTTTTTTAACCAAAATAGTGATGCTGTTTTGTCTGGGCAAAGATTACTATTTATTAACTTAGGCTTAATTGGTGATCTTATATTATTTAGGTATGTAATTGAAGACTTTCTTGACTTGGGTTATGAAATAGATATTTTAATTCAAGATGAATACAAATTTATTTTCGCTACATGTAAAAAAGTAAATATAATTACGGTCTCAAACTATAACGATAGAAAAATTTTAACAGGATTTTATAAATTAGTTTCTACGTTACGGAAGAATAATAAAAAATATGATATCTCGTATCATTTTCGTGGATATCTAGGGACTGGAATATTATCTACCAAAATAACGAAATCTGCTCGGCATTCAATTGGATTTGCCACTTCTGGCTTTGGTTTTTTATTAACTAAAGTTGTGAAATGGCGCTTAGATGTACATGAAACTGAACATTTACTTGATATTTTAAGGGTTACCAATATTGAGTATAATAGTATTAACCTAAATATTTTTGATAAGATTGAATATAACCAAAATCTAGTGACTGAGTTGTGTCTTACTCCAAAAGGCTATATTGTTATTCATGCTACGTCGCAGGATAAGCGAAAAAATATTCCTAAACCTACTTTGCATGCATTGATGGATTATATTTATCAAACTAGAGCTTTTAAAGTAGTGTTTGTTGGTGCGTCAAATGAGGTTGATTATATTACTGATGAATTACCACAGCAGTTTAACGACTATGTTATTACGAATGGAAAATTGCTTTTTTATGATCTACGTTACTTAATACAAAATGCAAAGTGTTTTATTGGTATAGATAGTAGCATAACTCATTTAATTGCAAATGTTGATGTGCCAAAAATTTTATTATGGCATAAATTAAACTCATTAGTTCAGTGGCAACCTTTGGGTGAAAATTTTGTTATAATAAAGAATAATTATGCAATAACTGATTTGTTGATTCAAGTGGATAATGTTTGTAAAATTTAGTTTTGTATGGAATAAAATATGAAAATAGCAGTAGTTGGTACTGGATACGTTGGGTTATCTTTGGCTGTATTATTAGCACAGCATAATGAAGTTGTTGCGCTAGATATTGATAAAACTAGAGTTGATTTAATAAACACTAAAGTTTCTCCGCTTGAGGATGTCGAGATTAGTAAGTTTTTAAAAACTAAAGAGCTAAATTTAACTGCAACATTGGATAAACAATATGCATATGAAAATGCTAAATTTGTGATTATTGCTACACCAACTAATTTTAATGTTGAAAATAATTATTTTGATACTAGTTCAATCGAGAATGTGGTGCAAGATATTAATGAAATTAATGCTAGTTCAACCATTATTATTAAATCAACAATTCCGATTGGTTTTATTAGTAAACTGAAAAGAAAATTCCCAATGCTTAAAATAATGTTTTCACCAGAGTTTTTGCGAGAGGGAAATGCGTTGTATGACAATTTATATCCATCGCGAATTATTGTTGGTGATAAGTCCCCTGAAGCTCAAGAGTTTGCTAATTTATTAATTGATGGTGCAGTGAAAAAAGATATTAAAGTGCTTTTTACTAACGATACAGAAGCAGAATCTATCAAATTATTTGCTAATACTTATTTGGCGATGAGAGTTGCATTTTTTAACGAAATCGATAACTACTGTCTTATTAATGGATTAAATGCGGAAGATATTATTCGTGGTATTTCGTTGGATGAACGAATAGGTGATTACTATAATAATCCATCATTTGGTTATGGAGGATATTGTTTGCCAAAAGATACTAAGCAATTATTAGCCAATTATTCTAATGTACCACAATCTTTAATATCTGCAATTATTGATTCAAATGTTATTCGCAAGCAAACTATAGCTGAACAGATTTTAAAATTAAAACCTAAGGTCGTAGGTGTTTATCTCTTAGTCATGAAATACGGCTCTGATAATTTTCGTGATGCTGCTGTAATTGATATTATCAGATTACTAGTTAATCATGGTGTGCAAATTTTAGTCTATGAACCAAATTTTACTTTGAATGATAATCAGGAGATATTTCGTTTAGAATCAGATTTAGGAGTTTTTAAGCAAAACTCTGATATTATTTTAACTAATCGCCGAGATGATGCTTTGCGTGATGTTAATAATAAGTTATTTACCCGTGATATTTTTACTCGAGATTAAAATGACAAAGATATTAATAACTGGCGGAGCTGGATTTATAGGTAGTCATCTTAGTGAAACTTTAGCTAAAGATGAGAATAATACTGTGTATTCATTGGATAATTATTTTACTGGGACGGTAAAAAACCATGTAGCAAATGTACATTATATTAATGGAACAACCAAAGATATTGATAAACTAATTGATTTTATACCAGATATTATATTTCATTTAGGTGAGTATTCAAGAGTAGAACAAAGTTTTGAAGATATAGACTTGGTTTGGGAATATAATAAACTTGGTACCTTAGCTGTGTTGGAGTTTGTTAGAAAAACTCGCGCTAAGCTAATTTATGCTGGCAGCAGCACTAAGTTTGGTGATAGTGGTACTGGGCGTAATCAAAGCCCATATGCTTGGTCAAAATCTAGTAACACTGAATTAGTAAAGAATTATGGTGAATGGTTTGGTATTGATTATGCAATTACTTATTTTTATAATGCTTATGGTAGACGTGAAATAGAGTCAGGGAAATATGCAACATTAATTGCTATTTATAAGTATAATATGCGTAATAATTTACCTTTGAAAGTTGTAGAGCCTGGTACTCAATTACGTAACTTTACCCATGTTAGTGACATTGTTAACGGTTTGGTTCTTGTTGGTAAATCTGGACATGGTGATGAGTATGGAATAGGTAATTCAGAAGCATATTCGATAGTAGATGTTGCAAAATTATTTGGTGGTGAAATAGAATGGTTGCCACCGCGTAAAGGAAATCGTATGTCTGCAGAGGTTATTACCGAGAAGATACGTTCTTTGGGCTGGAAACCGCAGATTTGTTTGCGTGATTATGTTAATAGCTTACGTATTAATAATTGGCATGACGAGCCCAATATAATATAATACAAAATATAACATTAACTATAGGAATTAACTAATTATGAATATAAATAGTTTTGATAATAAAGCTAAAAATTGGGATACTGAGGATAAAATTAATCGTGCACAAATATTTGCCGATAAAATTAAGGTAGAATTAGCTGTAAGTGGTAAATTATCCGCATTAGAATATGGAGCCGGAACTGGGTTGGTTAGCTTTTGTCTTAAGGATTATTTTGCTAAAATTGTATTGGCAGATAGTTCAGATGGTATGTTAAATGCGGCACAGAAAAAAATTGATAATTTAAATATTGCTCATATTAGTGCGCGTAAAATAGATTTAATCAATGAAAATATGAATGAAAAATTTGATGTAATTTATAGCTTATTAACATTACATCATATAAACAATACAGAGTATATTTTGCAGCAGTTTTATAGCCTATTAAATGATGGTGGTTATTTATTTATTGCTGATTTAGATATTGAAGATGGAAGTTTTCACGGTGATGGATTTGATGGTCATAACGGCTTTGAGCGTTCTCATTTATTTACGTTGAGTCGTCAAATTGGTTATAACCATATCAAAATTGAAGATTTAATGGAAATTAAGCGTCCAGAATTAAAGCAAAGCTACCCAGTATTTGTATTAACTGCTAGAAAGTAATGATTAAATTTTAATTACTTTTAGCGCGTTGGTACTACCGATTTGTGATATTGTTTCGCCATATGTAACGATTACCATATCGCCGCTTTTTAAAATTTTTTGTAATTGTAAAAAATTACATGCTTCATTAACATGGTGATTAGATTCTGTGGCTTTATGCTTTAAAAATATAGGGAATACGCCACGATAAATAGACATAAGTCTAAATGTTTCTTGCGAATCTGTTACCGCATAAATCGGGATATTTGTGATTACTCTGGACATCCAGTGCGCAGTTGCACCTGAAGTGGTTAGTGCGATAATTGCGTCAGCTTCTAGATGATAAGCACTAAATAGGGCAGCCATAGAAATAGTTTGTTGGATATTAGCAAATTTTTCATTACCGAAATTACCGCGTAAATTATCATCCGACATTTTTTCGGCTTCTTCACAGACGCGCCTCATGGTATTAACAGCTTGTATTGGATATTTACCGCTTGCCGTTTCAGCAGATAACATCACTGCATCTGTGCCATCTAGTACAGCATTTGCAATATCAGATACCTCGGCTCTAGTAGCGATTGGATTTTCAATCATTGATT
>DAHXMX010000039.1:0-1103 GCA_027371515.1 Neisseriaceae bacterium | reverse complement strand
ACTATACTTATTTTATGATATTCACGACATTTTTTTATAATTTTTTTCTGTAACCCCGGTACTAAAGATTCACCGATTTCGACTGCTAAATCGCCACGAGCTACCATGACGCCATCACTAGTATTGATTATAGCATCTAAGTTTTTGGTAACTGCTTCAGTTCGTTCTATTTTTGCAATAATTAGTGCCTTCGAGCCTGCTTCAACAAGTTTTTGGCGTGCAAACTGAATATCGTTAATATCTTTAGGAAATGATACTGCCACATATTCAAGATTAAGTGTTGCAATAAATTTGATGTCTTCTAAGTCTTTATCAGTTAGTGCAGGAGCAGTTAAACCACCACCTACTTTATTAATTCCTTTGTTATTTTTTAATATACCACCTTGTTCTACTTTACAAGCGATTTTACTTTCATCGACCTTAATAACGGTAAGATTGATTTTGCCATCATCAAGTAGCAAAGTATCACCGCATTTTACATCTTGTGCCATGTCTTTATAGTCTATGCCAACTATATCTTTATTGCCTAATTCTTTATAAGCGGTATCTAATACTATGATTGCGTTATTAACTAATTCAGCAAATCCATCTTTAAATTTACTAACTCTAATTTTAGGACCTTGCAAGTCAGCCATGATAGCTACAGGACGAGATAGCTTATCTGCCATTTTACGTATATTTGCTACATTAGCTTTATGCTCATCATAAGTGCCATGTGAAAAATTAAGCCGAAAAACATTTACTCCAGCATTAATCAATTGTTCAATTTGATTTACTGCTGAACTAGCTGGACCAATGGTTGCGATTATTTTTGTGTATTTCATAATATTAACTCATATAAAAGTTATTGATAAGTTAAAGTTATCAGATTAACTACTTTAATTACTCCATCAAGTGCGTATATACCGTCAATTACATTTTGGATATTTTGTTTTTCGGCAGGGGTTGCTTGACCGAATAAATATACCACATGATCAACCGCTATTACTTGAATATTGTACAAAGTGATATTAGGTTCTTCTTCTAGTCGTTTGGTTGCATCTTTCAAAATTGAGCGATTTATATTTAATTTTGGTTTATTTTGTATAGTTGCATAATCACTA
>DAHXMX010000038.1 GCA_027371515.1 Neisseriaceae bacterium | reverse complement strand
GTATTATAATGGCTACCTCATATCATTTAATTATTAATCAACTATTAAGGAGAAGCTCGATGTATGCGGTCATAAAAGTAACTAAGCACTGAGGTAAAAATTGACATATACAACATAGCAATCCAAAACAAACTAGTTTTACCGATAATATCAAAATGCCCTAAGAATAAAGTTGCAATAAACAACCACACTGTTCCCAACACAGATGCATACATAGTAATAGTTAATGATTTAACTTGATTGCGACTAGCTATTTTACTAAAAATACTATATCCAGCAGATAAAAAACACAAACCAAACGAGAGTAGTTCACCGATGCCAATATGCTTAAAAGTAGCGCTACAAAAGTATTTCCCACAGCCATGGTCCGTATAATTTACCACCCCTACTGCGCCTAGTAGAGCAATTAACACACCTATCAAACCAATAATTCTAATTCTTTGTTTAAATACAATAGCAGCAATCAATACTGTAATACAAGGATTTAATGCAAATATAATTGCAACAATACTACCAGATATATATTTTTCTGCTTCAAAGAAGCACATATTATATATTCCAATACCAACAATACCAATGCCACATAAAGCAAACCAGTTATTTTTAAACATGGTTTTATCATAAACATGTCCATAAGTACGTTTATGAATAATAATTAAAATGATTGATGCAATTAGATAACGAATAAAACCAATGCAAATTATATCCATATTTTGGGCAAGATAATGGGCAATTTGGTACCCAATACCCCAAATTAATATGGCTGAATTAAGCTTAATATATGGATTTTTAAACATAAATTCCTAAACCTCTGTATTCTTGCCATTTAGACTAAAGCGCATTTTCAATGATTTTGATGTCAAATGTTAAATGTAATAAATTAATATTTGATATAAAAAGTTTAATTTTTTCACCACTATTACGTGGCTTGGTTTGTGTACTTAAATCTACAGTGAGAGGCAATCCATCCAATTGGACTTGCGCTTTATAAAAAAAAGTTGCTTCAATATGAGTTAAATTTTCCTGTAGAATATACATTAATGACCAATAACGTTCCATTTTCTCTTGAAAATTAATATATTTATTATAAGTTGTATCAAAGTTATTAACCACATCAAGTAATGTTGGATGTATATTCGAATAATAAGCTTTCTTATTCTGTACCAAATTAATCAGCTGTTTCTGATTAATAAAATCTACCGAACGACGTAACGGAGAAGTTGCCCAAGTATAATAATCCACATTTAAGCCAGTATGAGATTTAGGAGTAAGCATCATTTTAACTGGCTGACCTACTTGTTTGACACGATAAATAGCTGGTATAAAAGCATTAGTTAAGATGCGACCAAAGCTACCATTAGCAAGTATCATCAATTCACTAACTAATTTATCTATCGGATTACCACGAAAACGAGGCTTGAGTGATATATTGTTATTACTATCAAAAATAAATGTATAATCAACATTAAAATTATTCGTCGTTGACTTACCACGTTTTTGCTCCAAAATATTAGCGAACTGATATAATAGCTTCAATTCTTTTTCATAAGGATAATTACTACTTAGCGTAATACTTTCTTCATTAAAATATCGCTCTAATTCTTCAATGCGTAAATTTTTGGCAATGGTTACATTTTCAAGACGTAGATAATAGTCGAGTATATCATAATCAAAATTAACTTTAAAATAAATACTAACTACGGGACGTGTCTGACCTTCATCTAAACTAAACTGCTCAATAATATCCTTAGGTAACATTGTTATTTTTAACTTAGGTGAATATACCGTAGAGATATTAGAAGTAATCACCTCATCTAAATCGTTACATAACGCAGGAGCAGCAATATGGATTCCAATTATATAATAATCTGCAAAATACTGCACTGATAATGCATCATCAATCTCAGTTGTATAACTATCATCTATTGAAAAAACATTAATTGTTGAATTAAATTCGATATTTTGAGAAATATTTGGCAAATTAATATTAATTTTGATATCATTATTGAGCATGAACTCTTTAATAAATGAATCTTCAAAATAAGTACCTATATCTTGTATTAAACCAATCTTTTTACAAAGATCTAAAGGAGCAATAGCTTGTTCTAGACATGCTTTATGTAACGCCTTATAAATAATGCTCTGTTTATCTGTTTTATTTATCAAACGATAAGCATCAATTGGAATAATTGATAGATCAGTGTTTTTACCGCTAAATACTTGATAATAACTTTCAAATTCTGCTAATTCCAATTCTTTTTGTTTTAACTGTTTTTGGATTTGTTGCAATTCATCACAATTTATCTGCCGAAAATACCCATTACCTAGATAAACAAAATTAACTAAATTTTGTGCTAAACATAAAAGCATGGACATTTGCTCATTAAGAGTTGGATTATCACCATAATTAAACCTTGCTAATTCCAAGTAATGATATGATGTACCATGCTCCAAAAATTCATTTAACAACTCGATGTCAATTTCAGCAATTAAATTATTAATTACAACCAAAAAAACATTTAAATCTAGCTTATCATCAAAAGAATAAAAAACCTGTTCCGGTTTTATTTTATATTTTTTATTTTCAGGTAGCCGATTAATAATATAATTATTTTTATGGGTTTCTAATATAGTAGCGAAAAAAAATTCTTTTTCATGATTAACTAAAATGTTGTGCATCTTATTTAACTTTTTATAATTAATACACTAATTAGAATAATCAAAATAATTAATAACAATCTATTTTGACGTAAATTACTATTAAGTATTTTATGATATTCATCATTTTGGTTTTTTAATTCATTAATTATATGCAGACTTTTAGCATACTGTCCTGGTATCTTAGGTAAGGTATACGACCAAAATGGCATTTCAGCTTTAATATTATCAATAAAACCACGTAACCCCATTTGCTTTTTCATCCAACGCTCTAAAAATGGTTTGGCTGTCTCCCATAAATCTAAATCAGGATTTAGCATGCGCCCCATACCTTCTACATTAACAATTGTTTTTTGTAATAAAATTAATTGTGGTTGTACTTTAATATTAAATTTTCTAGAAACCTTAAATAAATTAATCAAGACATTACCAAATGATATTTCAACTAATGGTTTATTAAAGATTGGTTCACACACCGCACGAATTGCATTTTCTAACTCCTCAATAGGTGTATCACGTGGTGCCCACCCAGAATCAACATGAGTAACGGCTACTTTTTTATAATCACGATTAAAAAACGCTAATATATTAATAGCTAGATAGCGCATATCTTCTTCAGATAAACAACCAACGATGCCAAAATCTAAACCTACATAACGACCATAATCATCACAAAAAATATTACCTGGATGCATATCTGCATGAAAAAAACCAAAATTAAATACCTGAGTATAAAATATCGCTAATCCATTATATGAAAGCTGTTTCAAATCAATATTTTTTGCTTTAATACTTTCAATATCAGAGATAGGAACTCCATCCATCCACTCTAACATAATTACATCATGAGTAGTATAATCAAAATATACCTTAGGAATAATAATACGGTTATCGTTTTTATGTAACCGATGTAATTCGGTCGCATTTGCCGCTTCTTGCAAGAAATTCAATTCAGACATGATACTTTTTTCAAACTCAATAACCACTTCTTTTGGTCTTAAGCGTTTTCCGTCTTTAAAAAGTTTTTCTATCCACCAAGCCAATAACTTTAATACCCTTAGATCTTTTTTAATAGTCTTTTCAATTTCTGGACGAATTACTTTAACTGCAACAACATGTTCATTTTCACGCAGTATTGCTTTATGTACCTGAGCAATAGAAGCTGATGCAATAGCTTCATCGCTAAACTCAATAAATAATTCACTAATAGTTTTTTTAAAAGCTCGCTCAATAATTTGCTTTGCAATTGCACCATCAAATGGTTTAACTTTATTTTGTAACAAAGGTAACTCAGGTACATAATCATCAGGTAATAAATCCTGACGAGTAGACAGTAGTTGTCCAAACTTAATAAAAACAGGGCCTAGACTTTCAAGAGCTAGCCGTAAACGCATTGCAACAGGCTTATCTTTATAGACAGTTGGAATAAACCACAACATTAATTCCAATATCTTTGCCGTAGTGCTAACTTTATCATAATCTTTAAGTATTTGATACAAATCATAACGATGAATAGTTATTATGATTTTTATTACGCGCAATATTCTTCTCATTTTAGTTGATTCATTAAACGATTAATTTTAAGCTCTAATAATGCACTTCTTTCATTGATAGCATCAACTTGGTTACAAAACTCATTAATTTCATAACTACTTACCAAATCATTTGTTTCATAAAGTAAATATTCACTGATTGATTGAGAAGAATTCCGGCTCATTAAAATAATTTGATTACGCACACTATCAATAAAACTTTCTACTTGAAGAAATATTACACCTAATAGCGGTGATTGTGGATATAGATTATTTAAATTTATCTTTGCTAATATTTCTAAAATCTCACGTCCTAGTTTTTGATTACCAATGATAGTTAATTGTTTAAATGTAGTTAAGCTATCTCGATGAATAAAATAACTTGATGCTTTTAATGGAATTAAAATTTCAACATCATGTGAATTTAATTCACTATAATAACTAAGTTCACCACTATTGCTAATCATAGCACTTAAACAAAATCCTACCATATTAATATTAAAAGTACAATTAACTAACTTAGCTAACTCTTCTTTTACATGGTTATTTTTGCTCAAAATAAAATTTAGACAATCAATTTTAACTTTATTAAACATTTTAAAATTTATATCCTTTATGTAATGCAGTAATCCCAAAAGTTAAATTATTGTATTTGGCTTTATTAAATCCTGCATCAAGTAACATTTGCTTTAATGTTTCTTGATCCGGATGCATTCTAATTGATTCGGCAAGATATTGATAACTTTCACTATCTTTTGCAATTAATTTACCCATAAATGGCAATAATTTAAAAGAATACAAATCATATAATTTTTCAAATGGTTTATATATTTTAGAAAATTCAAGTACATAAAGTACTCCACCAGGTTTTAAGACACGATACATTTCTCGAAGTGCAATATCTTTATGTGTCATATTACGTAAACCAAATGATACACACACAGCATTAAAATAATTGTCTAAAAAAGGTAATTTTTCGGCATCACATAAACACTGCGTAGCAATAACACCTTTATCTAATAAACGATCACGGCCAATTTTTAACATAGACGAATTAATATCAGTATGCCATACTTCTCCACTATCACCAACTATTTTTTTGAAGCCAAGTGTCATGTCCCCAGTACCACCAGCAATATCTAATACCTTGTCACCTAGTTTAACTTCTGAGGTAAAAAAAGTAAATTGCTTCCATAAACGATGCATTCCTATTGACATAACATCGTTCATGATATCATAATTCTTGGCAACAGAATGAAATACGTTAGCAACTAAATCAGCTTTTTCATCTTCAACAACATTTTTGAAACCAAAATGAGTTTTTTTATCATCGCTCATCATTTATCCTTATTAAGATTCAAGAGCATAGCATCACCGTAACTAAAAAATCTAAACTTATTATTAATTGCATACAGATATGCATTTTTTATTGTATTCATACCAGCAAATGCTGACACCAACATCATTAATGTAGACTTAGGTAAATGAAAATTAGTGATTAATGTATCCACTACTTTAAACTCAAATCTAGGAGTAATAAAAATATTAGTATCTCCGTTTAAAGTTACATAATTATTTAAAGCTACGGTTTCTAATGTTCTAACACTTGTAGTACCTACAGCAATAACTCTACCGCCATTTTGTTTGGTTTGATTAATTAAATCAATAGTACTTGCCTTAACCGTATAATATTCTTGATGCATCACATGATCGGCTATTTTATCAACACTAACAGATTTAAATGTCCCAGATCCTACATGCAAAGTTACAAAATCAATTAAAGCACCTTTATTTTTTATTTGATTAATTAACTCTTCAGTAAAATGAAGTCCCGCAGTAGGTGCTGCAACTGAGCCATACTCGCGCGCATAAATAGTTTGATAACGTGTATTATCTGTTTGGTTATCGCTACGTTTAATATAAGGCGGTAAAGGAACATGTCCGTATTGTTCTAAATAATGAATCCAATCAACAAATTCAGTTGACTTCAACTCAAATAAACCATTAAGTTTTTTTGTTACACTCAACTTTAATTGATTTGGGCATATAATATTTAAGTCATAATTAATAGTTTTATTAGAACGAACATGCGCAATTATAGTTTTGTTATCAATAATTTTTTCAATTAAAATCTCTACTTTACCACCGGTTGGTTTATTACCAAACAAACGCGCTTTAAATACCTTAGAGTCATTGAAAATTAATAAATCATGAGGATTGATGTAATCAATGATGTTTTTAAAAATTGTTGTCTTTAATTCATCTACAATTAATAACTTACTTTCATCGCGTTTTGCACTTGGTGTATTTGCAATTAATTCTTCAGGCAAATAATAATCAAAATCATTTAAAGTTAAATTTTGCATACTAATACTAATTAAGGGTATTATGTTTAAAAACTGAACGAACAGCAGTAAATACAGCAAATATAGTGAATACACACAATACAGCATACACCTGAAAAATTTCCTCTAGATTTAAACTAATCAGATGAAACTTATTGCCAAAAAAATGTGAATAATTATTAATTATAATATTCATATAGCTAACACATAATTTATAGCTCAGATAGCCAAAGCAAGCACTTATCGTGATTTGGATAATTGCAACATAAGTTAATGGGCGCATGATAAACATATTTGATGCACCAATCAATCGTGATACCAATATTTCATCTCGATTAATAAACATCTGTAAACGAATTGTGTTGAATATAGTAATTGCAATAATTACAATACAAGACATCTGAATAATTGTTGTTATATAATGCAAAAATGACACAAATTCACTTAGCTTATCAACATAAATTTCATTAAAATTAACACTATCTACGCTTGACAAGCTCTTGATATAATCGGTAATTTTCTTTAATACAATTGAATTAGTGGTATTAGTTTTTACAATCAAGATATCTGGTAATGGATTATCACTTTCAATAACATCATCATTAATAACATTATTTAACTTATCATCACTTTTTAATTCATTTAAACCTAGCTGCTATTAATGCCGTGATTGCAAACCATATTAGTGTAGTTAATCCAAGTTTTTTAATTACAGTTATATTGTCCAATTTGGAAAAACTAGCCACAATTGTTGAAAATGTAAGTGGCACTATAACTAGGCGTAAAAGTTTAAGAAAAGCATCACCGACTGGACTAATTACATCTATGATACTACTAGGCAGAAAATGTCCTAACCCTAACCCAAGTACTAGTGCAAGCATGCACTGGTTGCCAAATCCAAGCTTAAATTTTTGATTCATATTAATTCCCACTAATTTTTACGGTGTAATGCATTTATTTTTGGTTTTAAATTGTAGCATTATTGCTAGATATTGTCAAGAAATTACGTAGCATTATCCTGCATTTGTCAAATAAGTTAAGCTACAGTATGCATTTTATTATCGCATAAGAACCCAAAATAAGTTATAATTACTAATATTGCTAATTTTAGTATCTAAGATCGCTTATGAATAATCAAATTATTGTCTTTGAGCAAGTGAGTAAAATATACCACGGTGATGTTTCTGCTATAAAAAATATCTCGTTATCAATCGAGCGTGGTGAATTAGTTTTTTTGGCTGGGCCATCAGGATCTGGTAAATCTACCATACTAAAGCTCATAGCTGGGATAGAAGTTGCAACGCAAGGTAATGTGATAGTTAATGATTTTAATTTAAGTGCAACTCAAGAAAATTACAGAACTTTTATTCGTCAGCATATTGGTTTTATTTTTCAAGATCATAAGATACTTTATGATAGAAATGTTTTTGAAAATGTTAGTTTACCTTTAGATATATTAAATTACAAAAATAAAAAAGAGCGCGTAAGAGATGCTTTAAATAAAGTTGGCTTAGCGCATAAAGCAGATAGCGACCCAAGGCAATTATCTGGGGGAGAACAGCAAAGATTGTGTATTGCTCGTGCTATTGTTCATAAACCCAAAATACTTTTAGCTGATGAACCAACTGCTAATTTAGATCGTGATAATGCACTTAGAATTATTGAGTTATTGAAACTTTTCCATCAAGCAGGTGTCACGATTTTAATATCAGCGCATGATGAAACGATATTAAATGATTATGGCAAACGGATTATTCGCTTAAATAATGGACAATTTGGCGGGGTAAAAAATTAATGATTATTAATCAACATGTTAACGCTATTAAACTAGCGGCTAAAAAGTTTCTAAAATCACCTAGTGATAGTATGCTTAATATTTTTATTATAACAATTTTTATTACCATAATATTTCTAGTGTTAAGCGTATCTAAGGCTACTACAAGTTGGGAGCAAACAAGTTTACAATATCCTCAAATTATGGTGTTTTTAAAAAATAGTAGTAAGTCATCAGATGTAGTTACTACAGAGGGTGCTATTAA
>DAHXMX010000037.1 GCA_027371515.1 Neisseriaceae bacterium | reverse complement strand
AGCCAGCAGTTAATAAAACCAACGTTGGAGTGAAAGCTGAAATAATTGGATTCCAATGAAAAATTAATGCCATAAATCCAATTAATCTAGTACTAAAGAAAAATGAAACTCCGATTAAAATCCCAGTAAATAACTTCGTACCCAAATTAACACTGCGACGATTATTGGGTATAAAGGCTAATGCAATTAAAGACATCGTAATGCAGGCAATTGGATAAAGCAATTTACCCCAAAAAGCTATTTCATAACGTCTAATATTTTGATGGTTTCGGCTTAAATGTTGCATATAACGTAGTAATCCAAAAGCAGACATATCCTCAGGTGTAATAATCAATACACTAAAATATTTAGGTTCTATTGTACTTTTCCAAGTATATTCTGGATAACTGATATTGGTTATATTAGTTTTAGTGTAATCTTTAACTAGCGCATTTTTTAATGTCCACACAGTTCGTTTATAATCAAACTCACCACGTTCAGCTTCAATTGTTTGAATGAGCTTAAGATCTGAGTCAAACTTCATTACACTCACCCCAATTATTGAAGAATCAGGCAAAATTTGATGAATATCTACAAATGTATTATCTCCATCTTTACTCCATACTCCTGAGGATAATTGCGTTGATACAACTTCATGTGTTTTAGATTTTTTATAAAATTGTGCATAGTTGTTAGCTAATGGTGCGACTAATTCACCTAATAAAAATGTAATAACACCAAAAATAAAACCAAAGACCAGTAAAATTACCATAATACTACGCAATGATACCCCAGATGTACGAATAATTGCAAACTCAGAAAATGTTACTAGCCCAAGCATGGAAATCATTACTCCAATTAAGATACCAAGTGGCATTAAAAGATAAAGAAAATTTGGCATTTGCAATAATGTATAATAAAGCATAGCACCTAATGTATAATCACCTTTACCAATTTCATTTAATTGTCCAATTATACTAAATAATGCAAATAGCATTACAAAAGATAATAACATCACCAATGTATTAAATAAACATTTTTTAAAAATATAGCGCGCAATTAAATTCATTTTTTATTTTTCGATTTTAAATATCCTTGTGGATATGTTTTAATATAAGTTAAACAAAAAGCAAATATTAATAATAACCCATGAACAATAAACACATAGCCCATTGACTTTAATGTACCATTACTAATATAACCATCTACAGTTAAGATTAAATTTTCATAAATAGCGTATATAATTGGCGTCATAATAAAAACTAGATTATTTTGCTTACGACCAACTTGAATACTAATAGGAACTGCAACAATACACATTACAAATAACATTAAAGCAATAGAAAATCTCCATGACAAAGCAGCTTTAGATTCTCCGTTATTGTCTTTCCATAATTCTTCAAATTTAGCTGTATTAATATGCAAGCCAACCCTTTGTAATGGTGTGTATTGCTGTTCAATAGTAGCTTTTAATTCTTTAAAATTAATAGCCGTGACATCGTCATTAGTAGGATTAATACTAATATCATATCTATTACCATCTTGAAGAATAATACTATACATACCTTCATGATTGATGATTTTACCAGCATTAGCAGTTATAGTATAAAGTTTATCTAGATCTTGGTATCGAATAAATATACGATTGGCCAAACCTTTATTTAAAGTATAATGTTCAATATAAAAAACTTGTCGTCCATTATCTGCTTCTTTAAATACACCAGGTGCAATTACCATTGCAGCCTCTTGTTTAGTTAAAAAATTAGCATAATCTTCTGATTTAGTAGTAGCCCATGGTGTAATATATAAAGTGCTCACCAAGCATATCACCACCATTGGCAAACTAAAAATAATAACTTGCCTCACCCAATAAAAAGGCGATACACCTGAAGCTAACCAAACAGAAAATTCTTGATCTTTACAGTAGCGATTAATGGTAATTACAATTGATAAAAAACATGCAATAGTTAAAATCATGGGAAAACTGGCAATAGTTCCGTAAATCATCATTGTAACCAAAGTAGCTACTGCAATATTACCAGATGCAGCTTGATCCAATAACTTAAACAGTTCAGTTACTGGCAAAATAAATACCAATACAGTAAATATTTTACTTGCATTACCAACTAATTCAGTAAAAAAAACTTTTTTTATTAACATATTTTAATGGTGTTACAATAATGTACGAGATTGTTATTTTATCATTATTTATTATAATTTATTTAATAAACTATAATTTTTTTGGGAATTTTAACTATGCAACACAAACGTAATATCCATATACAAAACCACAAAATAGAATTAATCAATTCAAATAAACCATCATCTTCCACATATGTAATATTTAGCTTTGGTGATACGTTATTACCCAATGCTAAAAAACTCATTGGCAAAATACATATCAATCCACTTGAAGATTTAAGTAAAGTCGGGAATATTGCTTTAACTAGTAATACTAACAAAAAAAATCTATTAATTGTAAGCCTAGGTAACAAAACTGAATTAGATTTAAGTAAGTTATTTAAAGCAATTAAAGCAGTAGCTTCATTCGTTAATAATAATCATAATATTGCCGAGCTGGATTTAATTTATGAAGATTCTATTGCTAAACTATTAAAATCAACCACTTCAAATTTGGCAGAACAAGTGATCTTTAATTTTTTTAATAATTTGTATTACTTTGATAATTTTAAAAATAATAAAAACCAATTAAGCCTCAATAAATTTAATTTAATTAGTGAAAATGAACTACAACAAGAAATTCAAAATGTAATTAGTCTAATAAATGGTATGTATTTAATTAGAAACTTGGGGAATACTCCTGCTAATGTAGCAACACCTAATTATATAGCTGATGCTGCTGTCAAGATTAGTAAATTATCTAATAAAATAGAATGTAAAATTCTAGATAAAAAGGAAATAAAAAATTTAGGAATGAACTCATTTTTAGCCGTTAGTCAAGGTAGTGATGAAGAACCTAAACTAATTACTTTAAATTACAAAGGTGGTACTAATAAACAAAAACCTATAGTCTTAATTGGTAAGGGTGTAACATTTGATTGTGGTGGAATTTCAATTAAACCATCGGCAAATATGAATGAGATGAAATATGACATGATGGGTGCAGCTACAGTATTAGGAGTGTTTCAAACAATTGTAGAACTTCAATTACCAATTAACCTGCGTGTAATTGCCCCATGTACTGAAAATCTAATTAACGGTAAAGCAGTAAAACCTGGTGATATTGTAACTTCTATGTCAGGTAAAACCATCGAAATATTAAATACTGATGCAGAAGGAAGATTGGCATTATGTGATGCCTTGACTTATGCAGAGCAATTTAATCCAGAGTTGGTTATTGATATAGCAACTTTAACTGGAGCATGTATTATTGCGCTTGGTCATGCCGCAAGTGGTTTGTATGGCAATGATGATAAGTTAATTAAAGATATTATCAAGGCATCTAATAATACATTAGATAAAGTATGGCATATGCCATTATTCGATGAGTACGACGAAGGAATAACTAGTAGTGTTGCAGATTTAGCTAATATTGGTAATTGGACTGGTGCTGGCGGTAGTGCAATTGCAGCAAAATTTTTATCTAAATTTGTGCATTATAAATGGGCTCATCTAGATATTGCTGGTGTTGCACATAATAAAGGCCAATATGATGGTAAAATGATAAATGGTGGGGCTACTGGTCGTCCATTTAGTTTAATTATTGATTTTTTGCGTAACTATAATTATTCTTAATCTAACGCAGCAATTGTAACTGCGTGTTAGTAGTAAATTTATTTATCAGCAACCACAGTTTATTTGTACCACAGATATGGTGGTTGCTACAACAATTAAAGACGCTCAAACTCGGAAGCTACTCACAGAAATTTAATTGTGCCAACGCAATGCATACATTTCTGTTTAATAATTAGTTGTAGCTAAATAAAAAATAAAATAGCAACAACTTTACGATTTTCACTAACCAAAAAATTAAAAGTTCTACATAATGCCTGAATATTCATAACTTCAATACCAATATTTTTCTTTTGCAATTCATGAATTATATTTAACTCTGGGTATACAATCTTATCTCCTGTACCAAAAATTACTAAATCAGGATTTAATGAAATAATCTGTTCAACATGATTATTGTTTAATTGTTTAATATTATTACAAGCAAAATTTACTATTGTATCATTAGTTACTATTATATTTGAATTATACTCTATATTTTTAATTGTCACTGATTTAGCAGAATAGTTAGAGAATTGGTTATCAGTTATTACATGTACATTCATGTCCATATTTATCTTACTCCTATTTAAAATATATAACATTATAAGTGAATTGTTCAATTATATGTTACAATTATACAGTTTATTTAATTAATGGAAATTTTAATGAAAATACTAGTAATTGGCTCCGGAGGTCGTGAACATGCACTATCTTGGAAAATTGCCCAATCAAAAAAAGTCTCTCGCGTATATGTTGCACCAGGAAATGCAGGAACTGAATTAGAATCTAAAATTACCAACCTTAATTTAGCAACAACTGATGAATTAATTAATTTTGTCAAGGAAAATGAGATTGATTTTACTGTAGTTGGACCAGAAGCACCATTGGCTAATGGTATTGTAGATAAATTTAGAGCACACAATCTCAAAATATGGGGACCAACGCAATATTGTGCTCAATTGGAAAGCTCTAAATCATTTGCTAAACAGTTTATGCATCAATTTAATATCCCAACCGCTAATTATCAAATATTTAATAATGACGCTATGGCTAAACAGTATTTAACAACACAATCATTCCCTATTGTAATTAAAGCTGATGGCTTAGCCGCAGGTAAAGGCGTATTAGTTGCTGAAAATTTGATTGAAGCAAATAACTTTATTGATGATATTTTTAATAACAACAAATTTGGTTCAGAAGCTGGTAGTAAAGTAGTTATTGAAGAATTTCTAATAGGAACTGAGGCAAGTTTTATCGTTATGATTGATGGTAAAAACATTTTAGCAATGGCAACATCGCAAGATCATAAACGTTTATTAGATAATGACCATGGTCCTAATACCGGTGGTATGGGAGCATATTCACCAGCTCCAATTGTAACTACTGAAATACATCAAAAAATAATTCAAAATATTATACAACCAGTGATTGATGGTATGAAATCACGTGGACATAGTTATACTGGGTTTTTGTATGCTGGATTAATGATTGATAACCAAGGCAACCCTAAAACATTGGAGTTTAACTGTAGATTTGGTGATCCTGAAACACAACCAATTATGATGCGTTTAAACACTGATTTAGTTGACTTACTTGAATACGGATTTAAACAACAATTACATCAAATAAATGTTAAATGGAATTCTAAATTTGCTTTAGGAGTGGTGCTTGCAAGTTATGGATATCCAGATAAACCTAGAAAAGGTGATATAATACATGGTTTAAATGATTTAGATGGAAACGTAAAAGTATTTCATGCAGGTAGTAAAAAAATAAACAATCAAATAGTTACTGATGGTGGTCGGGTTTTATGTGTAGTAGGATTAGGTGATAATATTAAACTAGCTCAAGATATAACATATAAAGAGATTAGCAAAATCAAATTTAGTGGGATGCAATATCGTACTGATATTGGTAACAAAGCAATTTAAATTAATAATTATTAAGTAGGAATATCATGGAACAACAACTCTCGATTTTAACATTAATAATGAACGCAAGTATTGTAGTACAGTTAGTAATAGGTATATTGATACTATTTTCAATTATTTCATGGGGAATTATTTTTGCTAAATGGACGACATTAGCTAAGGTGAAACTGGATACAAATAGCTTTTTACGTCAATTTAGGTCAAGTAATAATATATCAAATCTATATACTAATGTAAGCAGTAAATCAACTAAAAATTCAGTAATCGCTTTATTTTTTAACAGCATTACTGAATATAACAAATTAAATAAGCAAGGTGTTAAAGATCAATATCAAATCATGCAAAATATTGAACGCTCTTTAAATGCAACTCTTGATAACGAAATAGATAAATATCAATCAAGATTATCTACGCTTGCAACATTTGGTTCAGTAAGTCCATATATTGGATTACTTGGTACAGTATGGGGTATTATGCACTCATTTATTGGTTTAGGAACAGCAGGACAAGCAACCCTTAGTTCGGTAGCTCCTGGAATTGCTGAAGCTTTAGTGGCAACTGCTGTTGGTTTATTAGTCGCAATACCTGCTTATATGTTCTATAATAAATTTAGTGCTGATGTACAGAGCCTAGAAAATAAAATGAATAGATTTGGTGATGAATTTCTTAATTTATTAAATCGTAAACTTAGCGCACAAGATTTAAATGGTGATGAATAATGAACCATGATCAGAATGAGATTAATAAATTTAATAACCTAGCGCATGAATGGTGGAATTTAGACGGAGAATTTCAAACATTACATCAAATAAATCCGATTAGACTTGAATTTATTAAATCACATATTGATATTGCAAACAAAAAAATATTAGATATTGGCTGTGGTGGTGGAATTTTAAGCGAGGCTATGGCTAAAAATGGCGCCATTGTAACTGGAATTGATCTAGCACCACAATCAATCGAAATTGCCAAGCTACATTTATATGAAAGTAATTTAGATATTGATTATCAGTGTATTACAGTTGAAGATTTTGCAGCAACAAATTCTGGTGATTATGATGTAATAACATGTATGGAAATGCTAGAACATGTCTCTAATCCGGATTATGTTATTAAAAATTGTTATAAATTGCTTAAACCAGGTGGATGTATTTTTTTATCAACACTTAATCGTAATATAGTGAGTTATGTTTTAGGTGTAATTGCTGCTGAATATCTCTTAAAACTTATACCTAAAGGTACACATGAGTATAAAAAATTTATTAAACCTTCAGAATTACGTCGCATACTTGCGCTAAACGGCTTTGAAGTGTATAGCATAAAGGGAATTGGCTATAATCCATTAAGTAAAAAAGCGCATCTAACTAATAATGTATCAGTTAATTATATATTGAGTTGTAAAAAGACATGTTAAACATTAAGAAGACTGTAATCGTACCACATACTCCTGAACAAATGTTTAATTTGGTTGATGATGTAGATAACTATAAAACATATCTACCTTGGTGTACCAAATCAGAAGCTATTAAAAGAGAGAATAATATCTTAATCGGTGCAGTATATTTGGAGTACCTAAAAGTTAAAACTCACTGGGTGACTAGAAACATAAATAACCCGTTTAGTAAAATTGAAATGAAATTACTTGATGGTCCATTTAAAGAATTAATCGGTGAATGGGATTTTATTCCATTAGGCAATAATGGCTGCAAAATTATTTTTGATTTACATTATAAATTTGCTAATCCAATACTAGAAAAAATTATTGGCCCTGTTTTTAGCTATATCAGTAAAAACATTGTTGATTGTTTTATTAAAGAAGCAAATAAAAAATATGGAAAAAATCACAGTTAAAGTTGCATATGCAACATTAAAGTTACAAAAAGTCATTCAGTTAAACATTAAATCTAATAGTTCAGTAATGGATGCAATTATAGAATCAAAAATATTTAATTATTTTGATGAATTAAGCTCGTTAAATCATAATCAACTATCTCTATTACCAATTGGTATTTACGGTAAAAAAATTGAACCTAGTACTTATCAATTAAAAGATAACGACCGAATTGAAATATATAGGAAATTAGATCAATCACCAAATCAAAAACGTTTAAAAAGACAAACTGATTATCAAAAAAACTAGGCTTTATCATGAACTTTATACTCACAACAATTAAATGTTGCAATCAAAAGGTAGATTTATATAAATTTACCCTTAAGGTTACACCAAATTTAATAGTATAAATCAAAAACATAGAAAACAATAAGAAACATTATGAGTAAAAAATATATTTTGGCACTTGATCAAGGAACCACGTCGTCGCGTGCAATTATTTTTGATAAAGCAGGTAATATTATTAGTACTAAAAGTCAAACTTTTAAACAATTGTTTCCACATCCAGGATATGTAGAGCATGACCCAAATGAAATCTGGATGAGTCAATTAAGTGTAGCTAAAATTGCTATGGCACAACAAAATATTACTGCAGCAGAAATTGCAGCAATTGGAATCACTAATCAACGAGAGACAACTATTATCTGGGATCGTGAAACTGGCATACCTATTTATAATGCTATTGTTTGGCAAGATCGTCGGACCGCAAGTATTATAGATAAATTAAAATCACAAGGATATGTAGATAAATTTAAAAATAAAACAGGTCTAATTCTTGATGCTTATTTTTCTGGTACTAAAATATGCTGGATACTAGATAATGTACCAAATGCTCGTCAAATGGCTGAAACTGGACGTTTAGCCTTTGGAACAATAGATAGTTGGTTAATTTATAATTTAACTAATAAACGTAATCACGTAACCGATGAATCCAACGCATCACGCACTTTATTATTTAATATTTATAATTTTTCAAGTAATACTTTATATACAGGTAATTTTTCTTATGATTATTATTATTTGCAGTTTTCAAAAGTAAATAATGAATATTATTTTTCATTATTTACAAATGGATTAATTTATAATTGTAAAATT